>NZ_JBSXNL010000048.1:0-176073 GCF_056857615.1 Galbibacter sp. L-19 | reverse complement strand
AAAAATGCTCAAGATGATGCAATGTTTGAACGGAATACCGCCAAAGATGGAAGTCCGTTTTTTAATTTAAAATCGAGTAATGGTCAAGTAATTGGCACTAGTGAGATGTATTCGAGTACTTCGGCTATGGAAACTGGAATCGCTTCTGTTAAATCAAATGCACCTGATGCAGCAATAGTAGATAATTCTTAACTATAAACACATAAACGCTCTCTTTTGCTATTACTAAAATAGCGATCATGATAAGGCAGACTAACACCTATTAGTCTGTCTTTTTTGTTTACTTACTTTTTTCCTTCTTCAACGGACACTTTTCTAAACTCTTTAAAAAGCTTCGTAAGCTCTAAAGAGGCTTTACGTGCTCTAGTTCCAGCAGCTTTATTTCCACTTTTTAGGTATGCTTCGGATATCGATAGCATTATTTATTTCCTAAGAAGAGATGAAAATTTGCTAGAGAAAAAGATTGAGGGGCTAGGACAAAGTATGGGAGGATTAGCTACAATTGAAGCTTATAAAATGAAAGCTAGATTTGATTTCCTTATCCAATGCTCCACTCCAGTAGGTAATTTGCATTATACCAGCTTATTGTGTTGGGATGGACATAAACACCGATACAAATTGATATAAGCACAATTGTGATATTAAACAATACAATTATGAAAATAGTAATCATTGGGGCAACAGGGTTTTTAGGTTCCAAATTAGTGAATGAAGCAAGAAACAGAGACTTTGAAATAACTGCAATTGCTAGAAATACAGATACAATCATAGATAAAAAAGTGAATAAAATTTCTGTGGATGTCAATAATGTAGAGAAGCTTACTGAAGCATTGAAAGGACAAGATGTTGTCATCAGCGCATTCAATGCTGGTTGGACAAACCCTAATATTTATGAGGATTTTATTGCCGGTTCTAAATCAATTCAAGAAGCCGTAAAAAAAGCGAGTGCTCAAAGACTAATAGTTATTGGCGGTGCGGGAAGTCTCTATACAACTGAAAAGCAACAAATAGTAGATATGGTTGATTTTCCTAAAGAAATAAAACCTGGAGCAACTGCTGCAAGGGATTATCTGAATATTTTAAAAGAGGAAAAAGATATTGATTGGGCATTTTTTAGTCCCGCAATTGATATGCATCCTGGAATAACTACAGGTAGAACAGGCCAATACCGTTTAGGAAAAGACAATCCAGTTTTTGATCAAAACAATGTATCTAGTCTATCAGGAGAAGATGTAGCTGTTGTTATATTAGATGAAGTTGAAAGTCCAAAACATCATCAAGAACGATTTACAGCAGCGTATTAAATTAATGGGTTACCCAATTTAAAATAATCTTTATAAAAAAGGTTACACATTAATTTTTATAAAACAATTTAAAATGAAAAAAATAAAAATAGGACAAACAGACATAGAAGTAGCACCTTTCAACCTAGGGGGAAACGTTTTCGGATGGACTTTAGACGAGCAAAAATCTTTTGAATTATTAGATGCTTTCATCGAAGCAGGCTTTAACTTTATCGATACAGCAGATATGTATTCATATTGGATAAACGGAGGTGTTGGTGGAGAATCGGAAACCATCATTGGAAAATGGATGAAAGCCCGAGGTAACCGCGACAAAGTAATTATTGCCACAAAAGTAGGCGGACCTACCGGAGTACACGAAACAGACTCTAGCAGAAGACACATTTTGGAAGGGGTTGAAAAATCATTGGAAAGATTGCAAACCAATTACATCGACTTGTATTATTTGCATTACGACGACGAAAAAACACCAATAGAAGAAACCCTTAGAACGTTTCATGAGTTAGTAAAAGCTGGAAAAGTAAAACACATTGCGGTTTCAAATATTTCTCCGGAGCGACTTCGTGAATCATTGGAATTTTCAGAGAAAAACAACCTTCCTAAATATCAGGCATTGCAGCCTTTGTACAATTTAGTAGAGCGAAAAGGATACGAAACCGTTTATGCACCCATCGTTGCAGAATATAATTTAACGGTATTCCCTTATTTCGCATTAGCGGCAGGTTTTCTAACAGGAAAATATCGTTCGGAAACTGATTTTAGCAAAAGCCCGCGCGGACAAAGAATGGCTCAGTATCTGAATGAACAAGGTTTGAATATTTTAAATGCTTTGGACCAAATAGCTGAAAAACACAATACCGTTCCTGCAACGGTTTCATTGGCTTGGTTATCTGCTCAACCTCATATTGGTGGTCCCATTGCCAGCGCAACATCCAAAGAGCAACTAGAGCAAATCTTGTCGAGTACATCATTAAAATTAGACAAGGATGACTTAGTATTGCTTAATAAAATCAGCAAGCAAAAACATGCTAATATAGTCTAGATTTTTGTTGAAAACATATGAAAATAAAGACGTTATAATAGTTAAAAATACAAAAATTAAGGGAAAGGGAGTAAAAAAATTGTACCTTGCTTAAACCAGTTATACTGGTTTACTAAAGGCATAATTACTTTAAATATGATGTTACCTTTTACTGAAAAATAATACAATTATGTCTTTTTAACAAAAAAAAAAAATCTAAATACAATAATTATGAGTAAAGAAACAATATTGGCTTGGCCAGAATTTAAGGGAAAATACGATAACTATATCAACGGAAAATGGACACCTCCTGCACAGGGAAAGTATTTTGACAATATTTCTCCAATTAACGGTAAGGTATTTACCAAAGCTGCACATTCTACCGCAGAGGATATTACCTTGGCTGTAGATGCGGCTCACGAAGCTTTTAAAACTTGGAGTAAAACTTCTGCAACCGAAAGAAGCATCATTCTGAACAAAATTGCAGACAGAATTGAAGAGAACCTGGAATACATTGCGACAGTTGAAACCATCGACAACGGAAAAGCAATCCGGGAAACAATGAATGCAGATATTCCTTTAGCAATTGATCATTTCCGCTATTTTGCAGGTGTTATTAGAGCAGAAGAAGGTTCTCTTAGCGAACTGGATCAAAACACAGTTTCCCTAATCGTTAACGAACCGATTGGAGTCGTAGCGCAAATCATTCCGTGGAACTTCCCGATTTTAATGGCGGTATGGAAACTTGCTCCTGCCTTGGCTTCAGGTTGTACTATTGTCTTAAAACCAGCAGAAAGTACACCTACTTCAATCTTAGTTCTGATGGAATTAATTGAAGATTTACTTCCTGCAGGCGTGCTGAATATCGTAAACGGTTTCGGTTCTGAGCTGGGAAGAACTTTGGTTACAAATAAGAAAGTGTCAAAAGCTGCTTTTACTGGTTCAACTGCAACAGGACGTATAGTGATGCAATACGCTACTGAAAACATCATTCCTGTGACTATGGAGTTAGGAGGAAAATCACCTAACGTCTTCTTTAATTCCGTAATGGATGAAGATGACGACTTCTTGGACAAAGCAATTGAAGGCGCAGTTATGTTTGCCCTAAACCAAGGAGAAATCTGTACAGCTCCAACCCGATTGCTTATACAAGAAGATATCTACGACAAATTTATTGCAAGGGTTATCGAAAGAGTTGAAGCCATCAAAATGGGCAACCCGTTAGATAAAACCACGATGATGGGAGCACAAACTTCTAAAGTTCAGTATGACAAAATTTTATCTTATTTGAAGTTAGGAAAAGAGGAAGGAGCAGAATTATTAACTGGTGGTGAAGCTGCTAAGTTGGACGGCGATCAGGAAGGTGGATATTACATCAAACCAACCTTGTTTAAAGGACACAATAAAATGCGAATCTTCCAAGAAGAAATCTTTGGACCTGTATTGGCAGTTACAACTTTTAAAACAGTTGAAGAAGCCATAGAAATATCTAACGATACCCTTTACGGTCTAGGGGCAGGTGTTTGGACTCGCGATGCACACGAATTGTATCAGGTACCAAGAGCCATTCAGGCTGGTAGAGTTTGGGTAAACCAATACCATGCGTATCCTGCAGGAGCTCCGTTTGGAGGATATAAGCTATCTGGATTCGGTAGAGAAAACCACAAAATGATGTTAGGCTATTACCGTCAAACCAAGAATATGCTAATCTCTTATGACAAGAAAAAACAAGGATTCTTTTAATTAACGTTTTGAAAAGAGCAAATTCCATTTAGGGTTTGCTCTTTTTTTAACAACCAAAATCAATAAATTATGATATCTCGCATAGACAGTACAGAAAAAGCAAATGATTTAATCAAAGTGCTGCAAAAAAAACACGGTGAACTAATGTTTTACCAAGCTGGAGGATGTTGCGAAGGTACACAACCACAATGTTTTGAAAAAGGAGGTATTTATTTGCGGATGAATGATGTTTGTATCGGAGAAGTGGAAGGATGCGAATTTTGGGTGGATCACGATTTGTTTGAATACTGGAAACATTCTCATTTTACACTCGATGTAACCGACGGATTTGGAGCTGGAGGATTTTCACTCGAAACACCACTCGGAAAAACCTTTCAGATTCATTACAGACTTTTTACTCCCGAAGAAACAGATAATTTGACTCCGATTAAATTGGCTTAATGCACTAACGTTGTTGCCATCTAATAAAGAAGTCTGTATAATCGTCAAGCGAGTTTAGGGACGGTACAAAAATATACTCACCCCAAATGCACAACTCACCTAAGGAAGAGTTTAACAAACAAACGCTTACCTGTTTGTGTCTTTATGTTGTTCAATTAATAAAGCTGAAAATGCTCATTTTTCAAAAATCATTTTGCTAACAGATATTACATAAACAACAATCCATAAAATATAAAAACGATGAAAATGAACTTATTATCTATATTAACCTTTTTAATTACTTTTCAGTTTACGATAGCACAATCTGATAGCCTACAATGGTTGGACATTGAATTGTCTAACTATCAATATCCTTATGCTGTTTCTATTTTGGAGTTGAAAATACAAGAGCAAGATTTAAAAATGGCTTATATGGATATTACCCCTAAAAATTACAATGGTAAAAACATTGTTTTGTTTCATGGAAAAAATTTTAATGGAGCTTATTGGAAAACAACAATCGAAGCATTAAGCAAAGAAGGTTTTCGTGTCATCGTACCCGATCAGATTGGGTTTGGTAAATCCTCGAAACCAGAACATTTTCAATATACCTTTCAACAATTAGCACAAAATACCAAAACGCTACTTGATACTTTAAACATAAAGGAAACAGCCATTTTAGGACATTCTATGGGAGGTATGATAGCTTCACGTTTTGCCTTAATGTACCCTAAAACAATCACAAAACTAATATTAGAAAACCCTATTGGATTGGAAGATTGGAAACTAAAAGCACCATACAAACCTGTGGAATGGTGGTATCAAAATGAACTTAAAAGTAGTTATGACGGCATAAAGAAATATCAATTAGAAAACTATTATGACAACAAATGGAAATCTGAATATGATCAATGGGTGAACCTATTAGCGGGTTGGACATTAAATTCAGATTATAAAAAAATTGCATGGAATTCAGCATTAACCTATAATATGATTTTTACGCAACCTGTGGTTTACGAATTTAAAAATATTACCGCTCCAACACTTTTAATTATTGGCATAAGAGATAGAACGGCTCTTGGAAAACCGCTTGTTTCTGAAGATGTTAGAAAAACCATGGGGCTTTATAATGAATTGGGTAAAAGAACCCAAAAGGAAATTCCTAATGCACAATTAGTGGAATTAGAAAATATAGGGCATTTACCTCATATTGAGAAGTTTGATAGTTTTATTCAACCGGTAATAAAATTTTTAAAAGAATAAGTTGTCAAAACCCTATCAAAATAATTGAGTGTTAGTCTAATCAATCACCAAATGGGTTCTGGAACGATATGAAAAACATCCTTCCTTCCTAAATCTACAACTCAACTACCGAATAGTGTAACACCTGCACCAATGTATGTAAGTAACTTTGCATTAAACATTAAATATAATTTTTATGAAAACAACAACATGGGCAATAGACCCAGCGCACAGCGAAATAACATTTAAAGTTAAGCACTTAATGATTTCTAACGTAAAAGGAGAGTTTAGAACTTTTGAAGCCTCTATTGATGGTGAAGATTTTACAAATTCAACCCTTTCCGCAAAAATTGATGCCAGTTCTATATCAACCAATAACAATGATAGGGACACACATCTAAAAAGTCCTGATTTTTTTGAAGTAGAACAATTTCCTGAAATCACTTTTAAGAGCACTTCCCTTAAAAAAGGAGATGATGATGAGTATAAGTTGGTTGGTGACCTAACCATTAAAGGTGTTACCAAAGAAATCACGCTTGATACCGAGTTTGGAGGTTTTATGAAAGACCCATACGGAAACGAAAAAGCAGGTTTCTCTATTAATGGAAAATTAAACCGTAAAGACTTTAGACTTAACTGGAATGCTGCCTTGGAAGCAGGAGGCGTTATGGTTGGTAATGAAGTGAAGATTAATGCAGAAGTTCAATTTGTAAAGCAAATTTCATAACTTTTTTATGAAGTGAATCGCAAACAATTTTTAAAATCCTTGGCACTTTTGCCACTTGCAAGTTCGAGTATGAATTTAAAAGATTTAAATAAAATGACCTCAACAATGAGTCGCACAGAAAAAATGCCCGTGTTGTTCCTTGGTCATGGAAGCCCTATGAATGCCATTGAAGAAAATGAATTTGTAGCAAACTTTAAACAACTAGGGAAAGAATTGGTGCGGCCAAATGCGATTCTCTGTATTTCGGCACATTGGGAAACCAAAGGTACTTTTGTAACAGCCATGCAAAATCCGCCTACCATTCACGATTTTGGTGGATTTCCACAAGCCTTGTTTGATGTGCAATATCCTGCACCAGGAAGCCCAGAATTGGCACAAGAAACCAAAAATATCATCACTCTGACCGAAGTTGGATTAGATGACAAATGGGGACTTGACCATGGCGCTTGGAGCGTGATAAAGCATTTATACCCAAATGCAGACATTCCAGTAATACAGATGAGCATAGACTATTCGCAACCTGCAAAATATCATTATGAACTTGCAAAGGAACTAAACAGCCTACGCAACAAAGGTATTTTAATAATTGGAAGTGGCAATATGGTGCATAATCTACGAAAAGTGGCTTGGGATAAACTAAATGAAGAATATGCTTTTGATTGGGCGATAGAAGCCAATGACAAGATGAAAAGTTACATTTTAAGTGGCGACCATCAAAGCCTTATCAACTTTAAATCGCAAGGGAAAGCCTTTGATTTAGCCATCCCAACACCAGAACATTATATGCCTTTGCTTTATACATTGGCATTAAAAGAAGAAAACGAAAACATCACATTATTTAACGATAAACCTGTTGGAGGTTCACTTACAATGACTTCAGTAAAAATAGGTTAAACAAAAAACTGGATTATGAATAAAATAACGAATATTGATTATAGTACAAATTCTGTAAACATTGCACTTTTGATTTTAAGAGTGGGAGTTGCAGTCATGATGCTGGTACACGGTATCCCAAAACTTCAAATGCTATTTAGTGGAGATATCCAATTTCCGGGTGTTATGGTGAAGCCCTAAAACGGATAAAATCAAGTATTGAAGCTGCCGTCCCCGAAACACATATTTCCCTTCAGGAGAAAATACTAAAATTGCTCATTTCAACCCCAAAGGCACAAATAAAACTGGAAGTCAACCAAGCCAATAGGGGTGTAATCGATGGTACTAAGGAAATGATGCTATGCGAAAAAGCCCAAGATGAGTTTGCAGCATTCTGTGCTATTGATGTAGTCCCACTAAGTCAACTTTATGGGGGTAAAATATGTGCTGCTTTACACAGGCAACACCCAAGGGATTTGTTCGATATAAAATATCTAATGGAGAACGAAGGTTATACAGATGAAATAAAAAAAGGGTTTATACTTTGTCTATTGGGCAGCAACCGTCCTTTGCACGAAATACCCAGCCCTAACCTCTCGGACCAAAGGCATGCTATGGAAAATCATTTTGATGGAATGAGCTATGTTCCGTTTTCCCATGAAGATTTTGAAGAAACCAGAAGTCAACTTATAACGGTCGTCAAAGCGAGCCTAACAAAAGAGGATAAAGATTTTTTATTGGGCTTCAAGACTCTTACACCGGATTGGAGCGTTTACGATTTTGAAAGATTCCCTGCTGTGCAATGGAAACTACAGAACCTTCTTAAACTTAAAAACAGTAACGAATCAAAATACAATGAACTAGTTGGGGCTTTGAAAAATGTGCTCTACTAATGGAAGCTTTTCTGTCTCAAATTCATTCTCTTTTTGGGACAATGTAAATTTGAAATTGAGATAAATACGATTGTGATTGACCCTTATAATAATCTTAAATTTTAAATCTTAAAAAATATCAATTACTATCAAAACATATTCTAACTTCAAAAATGGCAAAATGTTGTACCTATGTTGTACCCAAGAAAAAAAGTGAAGTAATTTTTAATAAAAAAAGCCGAAGATTTCTCTTCGACTTTTGTACTGGCTGGGAGATTTGAACTCCCCTACCTCGTCGTTTTACATCTTAAATCTAAACTTTTGATTCTTAAAGATTAATGCTGCAACTTGTCCTTAACCAATCCATACAGAAAAGTACCTACCAACGCGCCAAAAATCACTATTAAAATAGATAAGTAACCAGCACCTGCCAATACATACATTGGACCAGGGCAAGCCCCTGCCAATGCCCATCCCAAACCAAAAATGATTCCACCAATAAGATAACGAGTAACACTCTTTTCTTTTGGATTTAAACTCATTTTGCTTCCGTCGATTGGCTTTATGTTTTTTATTTTAATTATTTGAACACCAATTATACCCAGCACTAAAGCCGAACCTATGATGCCATACATATGAAAGCTGCCAAACTGGAACATTTCATAAATGCGAAACCAAGATGCAGCTTCCGATTTGAACATTATAATTCCGAAGAAAATTCCTATTACCAAATATGTTATATATCTCATTATCTAAAAAATTAAGGGAAACATAATATGAATCATTACCAATCCACCAATGAAGAAACCAATTACCGCAATTAAGGATGGCAACTGTAAATTGCTTAATCCAGAAATGGCGTGCCCAGAAGTGCAACCACCAGCGTACCTTGCTCCAAAACCTACTAAAATGCCACCCACTAAAAGTATCAGTATATTTAAAGGGTCTGATAAGGATTCCAAAGAAAAAATTTCTGGCGGAAGGTAGCTTTCCCCGGCACTTTGAATGTTATAATCAACAGCAAGTTGTTGTGCGATTTCAGGATTAATTTTCACACTACCGTCGCTCATATAATTTGAAGCGATAAAACCACCAATGATGGCACCCAATACCACCATTAAGTTCCAGCGTTCTGCTTTCCAATCAAATTTAAAGAAATCTGCTGCCTTTCCTGCACCCACTACAGCACACGCTGTCCGTAGGTTTGAAGACATCCCAAATTGTTTTCCCACAAGTAACAAAACAAACATTACAAGGGCAATAAGTGGTCCCGCCAAATACCAAGGCCAGGGTTCATATATCAAATCCATACTAAATAATTTTATGCAAATATGACACTTTCGCAAAATTAAAACTGTAACAAGGGTTACAGTAGTGCTAATTAATTTTCATTAACTTTATTAAAATAGAAAGATTATGACTCGTAACAAAAAAATAAACTTGATTTCAGTACTACTTGGCTTAACTGCTGTAGCAATGATTATTATAGGAATAGTTATGAAAATACCAGCACCTGCAGTCACTGGTGTGGGATTTCTTTTGATAGTTTGGGCTTTTCAAATCTTTAAATAGAATAATTAATTAATAACTCGTATCATCCAATTTCACTTTACCGTGAAATGTCTTATATAGGAACAGGAAATAACCAGCTAAAAGAGGTGTACCAATAAGCACAATAGTTAACATTATGCCTAAAGATTTTTGGGATGCTGCTGCATTGTAAATTGTTACACTATATTCTGGACCTATAGTTGATGGTAATAGAACTGGATATAACTGAACTGCAACAAGCATTAACAAAAACGCCATTGTTAAAGACGAGAATATCAAGGCATACGCATATTTCTTTTTTGAGGCTAATCTTGGTACGTTTGCAACAGCCAAAAAAGCCAGTACAGGAATCACAAAATATATAGGATGCTCCTTAAATGTATCGGTAACGCCATGTAAAAACACCAATGTATAAAGTGATGTAGCTGCAAAGCTTACAATGAAAAAAATCATTCCTTTTTTTAGTAAAAATGTTAATCTCGCGTGTAAACGACCTTCCGTTTTTAATAACAGAAAAATAGCACCTTGTGTCATAAATAGTGATACCGTGGTTAAGCCAACCATTATAGCATAAGGGTTTAAAAACGAAAAAAACATACCACCTTTATAGCTGTAGTTTTCGGCTAATTCTATTCCCTGTAAAATGTTTGCTAAAACAACCCCCAACAAAAATGATATAAATACATTTGCTGTAAAGTAAATTATGTCCCACGTCTTACGCCACCAAAGCATCCTCTCTGCACTTCTAAATTTTATAGCTGAAGAACGCAGTACCAAAAACATTAGAAAGAGCATAAAAGGCACGTACATTGAAGATAACATCGTGGCATACATTACAGGAAAACCGGCAAATAATGCACCAGCTCCTATAATGAGCCATACTTGATTAGCATCCCACAGTGGTCCAATAGCATTGATTGCGATACGCCTGCTTAAATCCTTTCTGAAAAATAAGTGCCACATTCCGGCACCATAATCAAACCCTTCTAAAATTGCATAGCCTGAAAATAATAAACCGACTACTAAATACCAAAGTGTTGGGTAATCAATCCCTAAAAAATATTCCATAGTTATTAACTTACGTATTTTAAAAATTCATCCGGGTTTTTAGCTTCATCGTATGGACCGTGCTTTATCTTTTTATTTACAGAGTAAATGAACAATAAAAAAAGTATGGCGTAAACCACTAGGAACAATATCAGTGAAAACAAAATTTGATTCGAAGACACCTCTTGTGAAAAGCCCTCGTTTGTTCTTAAGTGTCCATAAACTATCCAAGGTTGTCTGCCCATTTCTGCTGCAAACCAACCTACTTGATTTGCTATTTGCGGTAAAAGCACGGAGAATGCAAAAATCTTCAGCAGCCATTTTTTTTCAAATAATCTACCTTTCCACCATAAGTAACTAGCGTACAATGTGAGGCCTATTAAAAACATACCTATACTAATCATAATATGATAAAATTGAAAAACCGCATTCACCTGTCCGGGTCTATCTTCCTTTGGAAAGGCATTTAGTCCCGTAACCGGTGCTTCAAAATCTTGGTCAATCATAAAGGATAGACCACCTGGTATTTTTAGGCCCGTGACTTCTTGGGTTTCATCATTTACCCAACCAAACAGATATAAATCGGCCGAACCACTTTCCTCATAATGACCTTCCATTGCGGCAAGTTTAGCAGGTTGGTTTTCGGCAACAACTTCTGCAGAACTATGTCCTGAAAGCAATTGAGTTAAAGAAATAACAGTGGCTATACCCAAAGCGATTTTGAATGCTTTTTTTGAAATTTCAACATATCGCTCCTTTAGTAGATAATAAGCGTGAACGCTTAATACTAAAAAAGCACCGGCTAAAAATGCGCCTTGCCATACGTGAATAATTCTATCTACACTGGATGGATTAAAAACCATTGCCCAGAAATCTGTAACCTCTGCCCTTGCATTAAATCCTTCACCTACAATATGATAACCTGCAGGCGTTTGTTGCCAACTATTAGCCACAACAATCCATACCGCTGAAAACATTGAGCCCAAAAACACCCCTATGGTTGAAATGAAGTGAACTTTCGGCGAGACCCTGTTCCAGCCAAATAGCAGTATCCCTAAAAAAGCACTTTCCAAGCCAAAGGCAAACAAACCTTCGGCTGCCAAAGCACTGCCAAAAATATCGCCAACATATCTTGAATATACAGCCCAATTTGTGCCAAATTCAAACTCCATAATTATACCAGTTGCCACACCTATACCAAAGGTGATGGCGAAGATTTTTAACCAAAAACGGGTTAAAATCTCGTATTGTTTATTACCTGTTTTTATGTACATCCCTTCCATAAAAACCATAATCAATCCCAAACCGATACTCAAAGGCGGGTAGATGTAGTGGAAGGCAATGGTAAATGCGAATTGTATTCGAGCAAGAATTTCTACATCCATAATGTGTTAATATTTTGTTACAAAGGTAGAAAAAGGTCTTTCTAAACTGTGTAACATATGTAACCTTATTGTGAATTATATCGATTTGAATATTAAAATGAACTTAAGTAACAAAGGTTACAAACGATGCACTTTCTTTCTTATATTTTTGTTCCAATCGTGAAAACTAAAACTTACATAGCAGTGCTGCTCACTTTCATCTTTATGGCAAAATTTCTTGCTATAGATGCCAATGGATTGAATGTTCTATTCAGCGGAAGCGATATCACATTTGTAAAACCTCATTGCAAGAAGAAAAATTCTGTAAAAAATTTACAGTCAACATCGGCATTTTCTCAAGTTGACAATACAACTTCACAAGTTGTTGATTTAAGCGGTTTTTGTACATCACAATTTCAGTTGGAATTATTCACTTGGGAAACAAATACCTCCAAGCCTATTGCAGTTTTCAACGAACATTTCAATTCCAACTTGAGTTATCGCTACTTGGATAATGATTCCCCACCTCCACGTTTGGCTTAAATACGATTACTTTCTTAAAATTTAATGTCGGTGCTTCTTTACAAGTTGTTTGTATGCAAGACTTTGTGCTAAATGAATAGTTATGGCCAGACATTAAACAAAATCAATCTTTTTAACTTATTTACAATGACGACAAAAATTTTAATAAGCCGTCGTTCCATACAGCTATTGCGCGTAATGGTAAGCGGTATATTCCTCGTAGCAGGTTTTAATCATCTACTCAATGTAGAGAAAACTGCCCAGCGTATAGAGCAGGCAAGTTTTAAGGGTATCGCACATTTTTTTGGCGAACCCCAGTGGCTAATCATACTTTCGGGTATTGCAATGCTTGTGGCAGGCTTTCTATTTTTAATAGGATATAAAACCAAATGGGCGGCAATGGTGCTGATAGCTGTCTTAATTCCCATCACATTAACAGTTCAAGTGGGACAAATAACAACACTTGGACCACTTTTTAAAAATATAGCAATTCTCGGTGGACTTCTTTTTTTCATATTGAACGATACCAATAACCTTTTAAATAAATAAAAATGAAAACATACATCTTTAGTTCAGTAATCTTAATGTTGACCCTGTTCGGAGCCCTTAATACACAGGCACAGCAAATAGACAATGCCAAAAACAATTACGTGGTACTTACCAAAAAAGTGCCACAGTTACAGCCAATACTATTGACTGCCGAATCCCTAAAAGCTGAAGACGGCGAAGCTTTTGGGGATTTTCAGGTAATTATTTGCGGAAAGGAAATAGGTGATATCACTGATACCGAAAAAATAAGCGACTTCATCATAAAAGCCGAAAAAGCTAGTGTTCAACTAATAGCCTGTGGCTTTTCGCTCAATAAATTCAAAGTAGATAAAACCAAAGTCCCAAAAGAAATTGAGGTTGTTGAGAACGGAATTCTGTACAACTTCCAACTCCAGAAAAAAGGGTATAAAAGTATAAGCTTATAACTATGACAGTATTTAAGAGATATCTCCAAACAACTTTAGTATTAATCGGAATATTATTCGGAATGGTTTCTTGTAAAACAGAAAAATCGAACACAATGGAAACTAATGATTCAGTTAAAGACACATTGAGTATAACGATATTACAGACAGCGGATATACACGGTCAATTGGACACCCATCCTGAACTATTTTGGGAAAATGAAAAGGTAGTATTTAAAAACCGTGGCGGTCTCGCTAATATTAAAACCCTTTTTGACCAGGAACGAGTGAAAAACCCAAATAGAACTATTATTGTAGATGGTGGCGACCTTATACAAGGTAGTGGTTACACTGCTTTATCTGAAGGAAAAGTGATGCCTGATATTATAAAAAATATGGGCTATGATGTCATCATTCCCGGAAACTGGGAAGTGGTTTACGGAAAAGATATAATGATGGATGTAATGAAAGGGTACGACACACAGGTCATTGTCCAGAATATGTATCACGATGACAATGAAGAACCCTTATTTCCAGCCTCTTGGATTAAGGAAATCGAAGGGATTCGCCTAGGATTTATAGGTGTCAATGACCCAGATGTGCCCATTAGACAAAACCCTATTTTTAGCAAAGGAATTGGCTTTAGTGGACTAGACGAAAATCTAAAGAAAATGGTGGACGACTTTAAGGTCAAGAAAAATATTGATGTTTTGTTTTTAGTAACGCATCTTGGAATTTTTAAACAAGTTGAGCTTGCCAATAATTCCATAGCAGAGCACGCAGATTATATATTGGGTAACGATACCCACGAACGTGTGCGTGAACCTATACAAGGCAAATATGCAAAAGTGACTGAACCTGGGGCTTTTGGTTCATTTGTAGGTAAGTTGACCTTGAATTTTGTGGATGGCGTGTTAGTGGATGACGATTATGAACTCATCGATGTTGACCCAAAAGTCTTTTCAGCCGATGAAAAAATACAGGCACTTGTGGATAAGGCAAAAGCACCTTACAAAGCAAATTTAGAAACCATAGTAGGTTATACCAACACACCTATTTATAGATATTTAACGGTAGAAAACCCGATGGACAATATGATAACCGATGCCGCTCGATGGAAAACGGGTGCAGATATCGCTATTTCAAATGGGTTTCGGTTTGGTAACCCCATTGTGCCCCAAAATGGAAAACCGGCACCGATTACGAGAGCCAATCTGTGGAACTTGCTCCCGGTAAATGAAAAGGTAAAAACAGGAAAAGCTACTGGAAAACAGATAAAGGACTGGTTGGAAAAAGAAATGCACAATGCCTTTTCTCAAAACCCGACCGAACGTTTTGGGGGTTGGTTAGTACGCTTTTCAGGAATGAAGGTCAACTTCAATAGCCAAAATGAAAAGCGCAAACGAATCCATAGCATAACCGTAAACGGCGAGCCAATGCAAGATGACCAGTATTATACCATCTCTGCCTGTGTGCGTCCCGGTGACCCTATCGATAATCTTTGTAGGATGCCCAATGTTAAGGATGTTGAAGTAAAGGATTATACCATTCACGATGTGGTGGAAGAATATTTAAAAGAAAACTCGCCAGTATCGCCAACATTAGAAGGCAGGGCCTATTGCGAATATCTTGGCGAGTATTCCTTTTCTACCGTACCCAAAACCGATTATAAATTTCAATAAAGAATAAAATTCACTAATGGGCACTAAAATATAAATCAAGTTCTTTTAAATTCTTTGTATATCGAGGTTACGGCGTTTTTTAACACGGTGACGATTTGAATTGGGTTCAGGATTTTTGCTGTTGCAAAATCCACATCCAATGAATCAAGGTAAATACATTTTTGCTCAGTTGACCGAATTCTTGCCCCGTCGCGTGTTTGACCGCATTGTCAAAAAGCACGATGGGAACAAATATGTCCGAAGCTTTACCTGCTGGAACCAAATGCTCTGTATGGTATTTGGTCAGCTCACCTCCAGGGAGAGCATGCGGGACCTGATGCTAAGCTTGGAAGCCCATCACTCGAAATATTATCATCTGGGTTTCGGAAAATCAATTTCAAGGCGCAACCTGGGCAAGGCCAACGAAAAACGCAGCAGCAAAATCTTTGAGGAGTTTGCCATCGTCCTGATTGAACAGGCTAGAAAGAGCTATTATCGGAACGATTTTGAGGTTAAGGTTGAAGGCAATGTGTATGCCCTGGACTCCACCACCATAGACCTGTGCTTGAACGTGTTTTGGTGGGCAGAGTTCAGAAAGGCCAAGGGCGGGATAAAGATCCATACGCTGTATGATGTAAAAACTTCCATCCCGAGTTTCCTTCACATATCCAATGCCAGTTTACACGATGTGAACGTTTTGGACATCATCCCTTTTGAACCAGGGGGTTTTTAGGTACTCGACAAAGCCTACATAGACTTTGAACGCTTGTACAAACTCCACGGTAAAGAAGCCTTTTTCGTTACCCGGGCCAAGGACAATATGCGGTTCAAGCTGATGTACTCCAACCCGACCGATAAAGCAGCAGGCGTGAAATATGACCAGATAGGCAAACTGGAAGGATATTATTCCCGAAAGGCCTTTCCGGACAAACTGCGCCGGATAAAATATTATGATGAAGAAACACAAAAAGAGTTTGTTTTCTTGACCAACAACACCGAGCTGGACGCCTTGGAAATCGCCCTGTTGTACAAAAAACGGTGGGAGGTTGAACTGTTTTTCAAGTGGATGAAACAACATTTAAAAATCAAATCCTTTTGGGGTACGACCCTAAATGCTGTTAAAATCCAGATTTACTGTGCGATTATTGCTTACTGTTTGGTTGCCATCATAGCGAACACCTTGAAAGTGGAGTGGAGAATCTACGAAATTTTACAGATTCTGAGCATATCGCTACTCGATAAAACACCTGTAAGAGAGATACTTACAAGACACGATTACAAAGGTGTCAATGAACTAAAAAATAAACAACTGAAAATCAATGGGTTTTAAGCGCCCACTAATGAATAAAATTATGGATAAGAAGAAAAAGAAAACTTGGATTCAGTATGGCATTTTTGCTGTGGTGGCGATTTTCCTTTACGCAACCGGACTACATACCGAAGTTATTGGTTTTGCACAGCGTGGACTATTGGCAACTGGCTTGATGAATCCTGATGTAGCTGAAATAGCGCAAGCAAGAAACAATGAAAACACCGAAGCGATTACTGAAAAGCTAAGCCTTACTGAAGGAGATTATAATCTAAAATTGACTGACCGGGATGGTAACATACATTCGTTGGAAGAGTTTAAGGGCAAAGTAATATTTTTAAACTTCTGGGCAACTTGGTGCCCACCTTGCGTAGCCGAAATGCCGAGCATTGATAAGTTACACGAAGAAATGGGTGATGATGTTGCTTTTGTATTATTATCATTTGATGATGATTTTGAAAAAGCCAAAGCTTTTGATAAACGAAAAGGCTATAATTTACCCATCTATGCTCCTGCGAGCAATCTTCCAGCTATGTTTCAATCATCTGCCTTACCTACAACCTATGTAATTGATGCGAAAGGAAACCTTGCTTTAACGCATAAAGGTATGGCTGATTACAGTGACCCGGAATTTAAAAACTTTCTTAATAGTTTAAAGTAAATTTCTACTGCAAAATAAAAAACCGCACTGTTTAATTCATACAATGCGGTTTTTATTTATATCAAAGTACACTCTCTACTTTATTCCCACAAATCGAATCACTTCAGCAATTCCCTGATGATGATTACCTTCGGAAAGCTCAATGGTTCCTTCCTTTAATAATTTAAAGTCGAGTTGCGGGAATTCTGTTTTTATTTCCTCAATGGAAAATAACATTGCTTCATTTTTTGGACCACCAGAAGCATTTCCCAATTGTGCTTTTGCAAACGCTTCAAAAATCACAATGCCATCAGGTTTTAAAAATTTCATCAAATGCAGATGAGCTTGGTTGCGTATTTCTGCGGGAAAATGGGCGTAGCAAAAGCCAATGGCATCAAACTGGGCGTCGCTCTGAAATTCTAGAATATCCGAAATTTTATAGTGGATAGAAACTTGATTTTCAGCTGCCAAACCCAATGCTTTTTCTTTACCTTTTTCACTTATATCAAAGGCAACCACGTCCCAACCTAGTGAAGCGGCATATATTGCATTACGCCCTTCACCTTCGGCAGGCAAGAGGATACTGCCAGGTTTTAACTTGTCAATCTGTTCCTTAAAGAATTTATTTGGCGCTGTGCCGTAGATATATTCTTGGTGACCGAAGCGTTCGTTCCAAAATTCAGCTGGGTATTGTTTCATAGTTCCCTAAATAAATCGTCGTGTTTTCTTTTTATAATCTTCATATTCGGAAAATGTTTGGCCAAGCAACTTTTCTTCATATCTTGACTTGTAATAAAATAAGGTAAATAACACCAATGTAATCAATAGCTTAACTAAAGATTCCTGATATATCGTAAACCCTAGTGCCGAAAAAACCAAAGCTGTGTAAATGGGATGCCTGGAAACTGAAAAGGCTCCAGTTCTAATTAACTTTCCGTTTGAAACTGGTGTTGGAAAAGGTGATATTTTAGTGTTGAGTTGAAGCAATGCAGTTGTTCCTAAAATTAAGGCCATCCCCGTAACAACCAATCCCGAATAGCGCAACCATTCGGGAATGCTGATTGATATTATTTTAAAAGGCACAAAATAGGTGGCAAATATCAAAAATTGAAGTGCTACGAATAGATAGTCTTGATATGAAAGCTTATTTATTTTCAATAGCTTTTAACTAATAAAATGGTTGGTTTTTATTCCAAATAGGATGAAAGCATCCAGACCAATTTTTCTTGCTCAACGATGTAATCACTCATTAAAGCAACAGTACCTTCATCATTTGCTTCGGAAGCCATAGTTAATATCGTTCGTTCTTTTGCCAATAAGATTTTTAAAGCGTCAAGAATTATATTAATTGCTTCTTCACCAACTTTTATGTTTTCGGCAGCTTTTATTTCGGTAGTATCCAGATATTTTTTGAAGGAATGAAATGGCGTTTCACTTAAAGTAAGTATGCGTTCTGCAATTTCATCTACCTTAATCAATGCGTCATTATATAGCTCTTCAAATTTAAGGTGCAATTCAAAGAATTTTTTCCCCTTGATGTTCCAATGAAACCCTCTCAAGTTCATATAGAACAATTGATAATTTGAAAGTAAATCATTCAGATTTTCAGCTACTTTTTTTGATTTTTCTATATTTAAACCAATGTTATTATTGTTTTTAGTGTCCATAATTTATTGTTTAAAATCGTTAATATTCTCACTTAAATCGTACACAGTCACACCTTTCAATTTTTTTTGAAGGATGCTACTTCCCGCCGCACTTCTGTATCCACCTGCACAATGTACAACAATAGGTTTATCTGTAGGTATTTGTCCCGCCGTATCACGCAATTCATTCAATGGATGTGATATCGCATTGTCAAAAAACTTGCCTTCTTCCACTTCGCTGGTATTACGGATGTCCACAATGGTATAGCTGTCCGGATTTTTTTTGAAATCTGCTAAATCCAGTTTTTCAGTAGTAACCAAATCTTCGTCTGAAATCGTAATCACTTTGTTGAGCAGTTTTTCGTAGCCAATTTTTGCCACACGGTGCAACATGGTGTCTTTGTTTTCTTTGCTATCGATAACCAGCGTAAATGTTTCTTCTGGCTTGATGATGGAACCTAGCCAAGTTTCAAATTTTGCATTTTCAGAAACTGCCTGTATATTGAAACTTCCTTTTAAATGCCCTTTTTTAAACGTTCCTTCATCACGCATATCAACGATAAGACCTTCGGAAGTTGAACTTTCAGTAAAAGGTATTTTTTCAATGGACGGTTGTAAATTATCAGCTCCGGTTTTGTTCGTATCGACATCAAATCCAAAATAATGAGGAATAAAGGGTTGCCCATCAAGAATGGTATCCATATATTCTTTCTTGGATTGCTTTTTGAACGCCCAATTCCCCATTCGCTCATTGCCCAAAGTACTGCTGGCAGCGTCGCTTAAGTTCTTTCCGCAGAGTGAACCTGCACCGTGAGCCGGATAAACCAATGCATCATCTGGCAAGTCTGTAAATTTATTTTGAATGGTGTTATACATCATTTCAGCCAGTTCTTCGCGTTTGGCTTTCATATTACCCGCCTTTTCACGTAAGTCAGGACGTCCAACATCGCCTATGAATAAGGTGTCGCCAGTAAATAAAGCTGTTTCATTCCCTTCCTTAGCTATCACGGTAATACTGTCTGGTGAATGCCCTGGTGTGTTAATCGCTTTAAGGGTTACATTTCCTAACTGGATACTATCGCCTTCATCAAATGAAGTGTGTGGATAGTCTGCACCCAACTTTTCACTATTGTATATAGTAGCTCCCGTTTTTTTATGTATTTCGAGATGTGAGCTTACAAAATCTGCGTGTGGGTGCGTTTCGATTACCGCAACAATTTCTGCATTGTTTGCTTTCGCAAAATCATAATACTGCTCGGGATTTCGTTCTGGGTCTATAACCGCCATCTTGCCATTACTCACAATAGCATAGGAATAATGTGATAGTGGCTTATATTCAAATTGTTTGATATTCATAATTTTAAATTTTATATAAAAATAAAAAAGGTTACAGCAAATAGCTGTAACCTTTGATACATAAGTTCAATTTATCTAGCTATTTTCTTGGACAGGTATTAAGACCCACTAATTTGTATAATGGACAAAAGCTCACAAAGCTGGTCAACAGGAAAACCGCCGCAACTGCGATTAATACATAAGCCAAGGTTCCTTCTATGATACCCTGCCAGTAGAGGATACCTATTACAATAGCGATGATAATTCTAATTATGCGGTCTGCACCGCCCATATTTTTTTTCATAATATTTAGTTTAAAAATTCAATAAATAGCACCACAGCAGTTATTATAATGATACACAACACACATACTATAAGAAGCTTTTTTGTTTTCTGTTTATCCAATGCTATACATCTTTACCCTTTAACATTTTATTCCAGTATAGATAGGGAAGGCCGTATTTTTTCAGCATCCACAAACGCCAATGTTCTTTTGAACTATCTGAAATAAACATTTGTTTAAGTTTAGGATCAGGGGTAAAATTATTGTTATAATCAAATTCTGCCAAAACCATTTTTCCATAATCGGTAACTAATGGGCAAGATGAGTAGCCGTTGTACGATTTATTCCCCATTTTATCGTGGTTGATAAGCAAGCCAAGGTTATCCACAACCACAGGCACTTGTTTTCTGATCGCTGCTCCGGTTTTAGCAGTGGGCAATCCGGCGACATCGCCGAGACCAAAAATATTTGCGTACCTATTGTGTTGCATTGTGTGCTTATCTACATCCAACCATCCCGCTTCGTTTACCAAAGTTGATTTACTTACAAAATCTGGTGCAACACTTGGTGGTGCGGTATGTAGCATATCATAATGAATACCTGTTAAATTCCCGTCTTTTTCAATTTTCACATTCTTATGGTTATATTCTTTTTCGTGCTCTGCAAATGAATACCAAGCAATTTTATTTGCTCCGTCTATTTTCTTTAGTTGATACCCAAAACGTAAATTGATATCTTTTCTATCTACAACTTCCATTAAAGTTTTAGCAATTTCCTTTACGCCAAAAATTACTGTTCCGGCGGTGGCAAAAACAACATCAGTTTTTGAACGTGTTTTGCTTTTCGCCCAATGGCTCTCGGCCAAGTACATAATTTTTTGTGGTGCCCCACCGCATTTAATAGGCGTTGTAGGCTGTGTAAATAATGCAGTACCTCCTTTAAAATTCTTCACAACGTCCCACGTGTGCTTTGGGTCTGTATAGTTGCTGCACACCACACCTTTATCAATTGCATCACCCAACCCGGGCACGAGACTAAAATCGTAGGCAAGACCTGATGCTACCACGAGATAATCATACGTGATATTGCCAGAATTGGCTGTACTTACCAAATTATTTTCTGGGTCGAAAGCTGTAGCTTTATCCTTAATCCATTTAGCGCCATTAGGCATTACATCAGCCATTGGCTTTCCTGTTTTTTCATAATCATAGGTTCCAGCACCTACCAGTGTCCAAGCTGGCTGATAATAATGGGTATCGGCTGGTTCTATAATTGCGATATCTTTGGTTTTCTTTTGCGTTATAAGCTGTGATGCTGTCATTATTCCAGCGGTTCCGCCGCCAATGATAAGCACTTGATGATGCGTTGCCATAGTTGTATAGTTTTTATCCTAATAAAGATATAGGATGAACATTTGAAAGTTTGTAACCTTTGTTACACAAATTAGGATTTACTATTCGCTATAATCTTTATAGTGTAAACATTACAGAGGTTTCCCAAATATGGTTATTGATAACGATTTCAGTTCTCGGGATATTAATATAATGATATCCTGATGTGATAGTAATATACTCATTTTCCTGAAAGCGTAAACCGAGAAACATCCAGTTTTGGTCTAGTTTTTTGGGCTGTAGTCTTTTTTTAAAATCAAGAAATACTTCATCGTAAGCCAAAACTGAAATTTTGGGCTTTTTAAAAACTGGTACCTCTATAATAAATCGATAACGTAATCTATTGCCATAATTACTGCCTGTAATTTCAGAGTGGTCCTCTATTGTAGCTATTTTATCTTGAAAGCGCTCTTCAAATCGTAACCTATGAGATAAGGTAAATGAATGAAATGGCTGTTTGATAAATAATTGCTGCCAAAGATTGTTTTCTTGCGTATCTATGGGTGTTGAAAACTCTGAATAAGAATAATTTTGAATAAATGTATAACCTATGCCAACTGTAATAAATGGATTGACCTTGTGCTGAATTGAAGGCCGTAGTACAAACTGTTCCCAATCTTGAAGAAAATTTGTACGTCTAAAATTGAATTCAGATTTTACAAACCAATTTTCATTTATAGCTGCCTTAACTGTGAAGGTGTTCCAACTGCTACTGTGCTCAAATTGCTCCTGTTGTGCTCTTGTAGTCCCTACAAAAAACAAGAGACCTATTAGTAAACTATATCTCATCTATAAATGTTTGTTTAGCCAAAAATATAGTATGCAACGAGAGAAAAAGGTAACCCCTGTTACAGAAGTCAACATTTCGAAAAAAAAGAAAAAAAGAAAAAGGGCAGACCTTAATAGTCTGCCCCTTAACCTAACCAACTATTGGCTGGCTCGCATCAAGTGTACTAATTTAAGCAATGTTCAATTTTCCTGTCGCACAGCTTATAAGAGATTTTGCCTTATTTACGACTGTATTATCAACACCTTCTGGTGGATAGCCCATTTGTGTAAGCATTCGTTCTGCTATGGCAAGGTCATTTACGGTTTCATAGCTAAAACTGACCTCTGAAGTCTCATCGCTTACCTGCACGTTATTTATACCTGATAACTTCAGTAGCCGAACAGCAATGCCATTTGTACAGCCGCCACATTTAATGTTTTGTAATTTAAGTGTTGTTTTCATTTTATTTATTTTCTAGATTTATTAATCGTTCTTCTATTAGTATAAACTTCTTTATGATGGTGATATGTGTTTTGTTGGGTCGATACCTAAAGGGCTATCATTATTATGTACCTCTTTCTCAATTTTATGATAAACTTCTTTGTCAATCATAGTGTAGTTTATAAAGTTAATGAGGTTATCAAGTAGTAAATTGCCCAAGCAGCAAATATGATTATCCCTGCCCACAGCCAAGAGGGTATGCTTTGTGGAGTTTCGCTTCCCTCAATAAGAAAGTGTTTTTTTCCTCCTTTTCCATAAGCGTTAATCATAACGGGCACTTTACCATCTACAATTGCATTTTGTTTTATACCGTCAATATCGATAGCTGGGCCATTACGCACTATAAAATCTACTTTCTTAATACCCTCTTTGCCATAAGGGTCTTTACTGATAATTTTTAAAGTATGCTCGCCATCCACCATTTTGGTTGTGTCGAGTTCAAAATTTATAGGCACCTCATATTCTCCAATAGGTATTGGCTCTTCATCCAAAAATATTATGACCTTATTGCTTTCCATTGTCTTAGTCAAAATTCAATATTTTACGCTTGATGTGCGATGGTTTTGTTTCTCCTGGTTTTATAATCCATTTTATGGAATAATAAAGAGATATAAGGACTATAATGGATGTTAGAATTACAATGACGTAATCCCATTGCTGTTGTGGTCCTGCACCGTGTCCAATACCTTTCAATATTCCAGGTTGACTGCGTTCACATTCTGGGCAGGCCATAGCGGCTAAAGGCAATAACAATGTCACAATTAAAAAATGTCCTTTTTTCATAATCATTGATTTTCGTTCTGCTTTTTAAGTTCTTCCAGAATTTTATTGATTTCTTCTAGGCTTACTTCAGGTGCGTCATTGCTCCAACTGGTACGTTCGTGGTTCATCAATGCAACCAATTCTTCTAGCGATAGGTCATTAATTTGGCCGATTGCGGGCATTTCGCCGTATTCTTCCCTTGCATTATAGCCATACATTATGATATTGACCATAGAGGTTGGGTCTATGCCCTGCACGATGGCACTTCCGTCCAATGGTGGGAACGCACCGCTAACCCCTTTGCCATCGGTTTGGTGGCAACTGGCGCAATAATTGGTATATAATTCTGCTCCGTCTAAAGCGGAAGAACCTCCAGATTCGTTAGCTCCATGTTTTTTCTGTTCCCTTTTGTATAAAAATTCTGGGCTAGGCGTTCCATCTGGAAGTTTAACCTGTTGCAGTGATTTTAAATAGGCGACCAGTGCAATGGCATCTTCGGTGGCGACTACCTTTTTGCTTTTGTCCTTGATGTATCTAGCTGGTAGATTGACTATTTTGTCCTTTTCCGTAATCTTGATAGAATCCTTAAGTTCAAATAACCAAGGGTAAGGTGCCATAACTGAATTTTCTACTACTGCTCTTGGCTGGTAAAGGTGTGTTAAATGCCAATCTTCGCTTGGTTGTCTTTTTCCTATATTGGTCAAGTCGGGACCTGTTCTTTCTGTGCCCATTAAGGTGGCCGTATTTACCCAGAAATTAGTCCGTTCTATACCTGCATAATCCGCTGCGACGTTGGGGCGGCTTCCCCAAACCTTATCTATTTCCACATTACGCACCTGTTGCGTGTGGCAGGCAACACAGCCATTGCCAATATATACCATTTTACCACGCTGTTCTATTTCGGTCAAGGGTATAGAATCGGGTAAGGGTTCGTAGCTGTATTGGTTGTTTAAAGCAGGGAAAATAGCCACGAAAACAGTAAGCGTACCGAATAACAGTATCACTAATAGAAAGAGTCTTTTATGATTGCTGAATATATCCATAGCTATGTCTTTAGGTCTTCTTCAATTTCACTTTCCTTATTGTCGTTTTGCAATAACTGCAATGTCACTTCATGGATATCAACTTCTTTTTCCACTCGTACCATTTTATAGAAATTATAGGCAAATACAATATGGGATAACCACATCAATGTCCCGCCTATGGCACGCCATAGCCAATAAGGCTCCATCAATACTACAGAGTTTATAAAAGGTTCTCCATCTCCCCAAGAAAGTCCTTTGAGCGTCCCACCTATCATAAGAGGTATTGTATAAAATTGAAGCCCTACCAAGGCCATCCAGAAGTGTGCTCCTACCCATAGTTGGGTCGGTTCCTTGCCTGTCAATCTTGGTACAATAGCATAGACGCCTGCAAACAGGGTAAATGTTATAATCCCATACATTGTGATGTGGGAATGTGCTATGGTAAAATCAGTAAAATGCCATAATAGATTGGTAAACCTAAACGCTTCCGCAGTCCCTTGAAGCGAGCCTGTGAAATAATAAATAACCCCAACAAGGAAAAAAGGTAGAGAGTAACTACTGGCCACCTTGTTCCAAGAACCTTTGAAAGTCATCAAAAAGTTTATTGTTCCTGCCGCAACGGGTATCAACATACCCACACTACCCACAATTGCAACGGTTTGCAACCACCAAGGCAGGGAACTAAATACGAAATGGTGCGTGCCAATTAGGGTATAGAACAAAATTTGCGTCCAAAATGCCAATATGCCCAAACTATACGAATAAATGGGTTTATTTAATTGCTGGGGAAGAAAATAATATAACAGCCCCAATACAAACATCATAAACCAAAGCCCTACGGCCTGGTGCATATAATACCCTTGTATAATGGTTTCTCCAAGTCCATCTTGCCAAAAAGGAAGATACGATACTACAGCAATGATGTTAATGAAGATAACAGCTGCTATTATATACCAGTTTGATATGTAAATTTCTTTGGTTTTCCTAATGGCTACAGTCTTGTAATAATTGAAAAGACTCAACATTAAACCAATAACAAACAACAACATTACCGGCCAGATATATTCGCGATATTCGCCACCACCATTGTTTATTCCTGCCATCAACGAAATTGTACCAATGATATGGGATGCGTTTATAAAATAGAGCGAATACCATCCTAATTTTAAACTGGCGATACTCGTGTTACCCACTCGTGGTACTGTATAATATCCCAACCCTAACATTGCAAGGGAAGACCATCCCCAAAAGACCAGATTTGTATGTACAGGACGCAAACGCCCAAAACTTAACCAACTTACTGAATCCGCATCAGGTACAAGAAATTTAATGCCTAAATATTCACCAACACTCGTTCCCAACAACAACCAGAATATGGCAGAACCCAAAAACCAAAGCACCAGCTTTGTCAGGTTTTTATCTATTTTAGGACGCTTGGGTGGTTGGCTCTTTCTGGCAAAGAATGAATTAATCAATTCATTGGTAGGGTTCTGTATTAAACCGCGAACATCCTTTGCGGGTTGCTTTCCAGAAAGTTCCGCATTTGACAATTTATATTCCAGTCGTCGTTTTTTCTCTGCTATTTGTTCCGGATTTAAGCTGGCCTTGTTTCTAACAATTTCTTCTGCTAAAATTTTGGCCTGTTTGAGAGTTTCCTTATTTCTAATTTGCTTTGCAATCCTATACGATTTCATCGTAAGAATGATAATTCCTAAAATCATAGGAATAGCTATAAGTACTATGGTTATCAATACTCCTGGCGAACTCCATAATGATACTTCATCAGGGGTCTGCTCTTGAGCCAATACCATTGAGGGTATCATTAAAAAGAGAATGCTATAAAATATTGATTTCCTCACGTTAGTAGTTCTTATTATTTCTTATTTAAGGCCTTATTCAAGATGTCTAATTGCTTGCTGTCCATCTTATCTAAAAAACGGGATATCTTATCTTTTAAATTATGGCTGGAGAGTCTTTTTAGCTCTTCATACTCATCTGCCACTAATCGTAATCGATATATATACACGCCCACGAAAGCTAGAACCAAGAAGGCAATTACCAGTGCCCAAATTACAAGTGTATTGTCCATAATCTTATTTTTTAAATGGCCAACCCATATAACCTCCCCGTAAATCATAGATTTTTGTAAACCCCATTTCCTGCAACTTTGCAGCGGCTTGTTGGCTTCGATTCCCTGAACGACAGTAGAGATAGATAGGTTCTTTTTTATCTAACTTGTTGAATTCTTCAGAAAATTTTTCCTGCTGGAAGAAATCTATATTTAAAGCCCCTTTAATTGCACCTTCTTTATATTCTTGTGCTGTACGCACATCCACCAATTGGATGTTATCATTTGAAATGGCTTCATTAAATTTTGAAGCTGCAAGGATTTTTATAGAATTGTTTTGTTGCGCTTTTGCGCCGAATAGACTGCTCATAATTATACTTATTTATACGATTTTTTTCATTGTTTTACGCTCTATAAATTTATGAGTATAGTTATAAGTTGTTAGTAACTTATGTTACAGTAGTGCAAAAAAAGCGACGATTGCTCGTCGCTTTTTAACTAACCAACCTTAACTAAAAACTAACTTTGTTGATTACAATGATTTTTTGGCGAGATAAAAATCTACTTTTTCACAGCCGTCATCTGCAATTCTTGCATTCATTTCATCCAATGTTTTCGGCGGTGGCACGATAACCTTATCGCCCTTTTTCCAATCTAATGGCATTGCCACTTTATGTTCATCTGAAACTTGCAAGGCTTCCAGTGCTCTTAAAATCTCATCCATATTTCTACCTACATTCAACGGGTAGTACATTATCAAGCGTATTTTCTTTTTTGGGTCTATAAAGAATACAGCCCGTACTGCTGCAGTTTCGCTCTCGTTGGGTTGTAGCATTCCATAGAGTTTTGATACCTTCATATCAATATCTGCAATGATTGGGAAATCAAAATAGACACCGGTTTTCTCTCTTACGTTGTTTACCCATCCCAAATGCGAGTGTATGCTATCTATGCTCAATCCCAATAATTCTGTATTGAGCGCAGTAAATTCATCATTACGAATTGCAAAACCACTCATTTCGGTTGTACATACAGGTGTAAAATCTGCAGGGTGCGAGAACATCACAATCCATTTATTTTTTGCAAAATCAACCATTTGCATATCCCCTTTAGTTGTTTTCGCTTTAAAATCAGGTGCTTTATCGCCTATTCTTGGCATTGAATGCACTGTAGTTGTTTCCGTGTTTTCCATAATATTTTTTTTATTTGTTGGTATAAAATTATTAAGATTACTTACCGAAAACAGTAACAAGCGTTACACAAACAAGGAATAGTTTCGTTTATATTGCAGAAACGTTAAATCAAATTATATATGGATTACAATACTACTTTTGACGCATTAGGAAACGTTGATATTTATGTCATCGACCAGATATTGAAGGGTCGTTATCTAAATGGCCAATCCATTTTGGATGCTGGTTGTGGTAAAGGACGAAATCTGAAGTGGTTTTATAAGAACGATTTTGAAATATTTGGAATAGATGCGGATTCTGAATTTTTAGCAAATGCCAAACAAAATTACCCTAAAGCAGCATCAAACTTTAGGGTTGGCACATTGGATAAATTGCCTTACGGCGAAAAAAGTTTTGACCACATTTTATGTTGTGCTGTATTGCATTTTGCACAAAGCGAAACCCATTTTACGGCTATGTTTTCAGAATTAATCCGCGTGCTGAAACCTGATGGAATGCTGCTCATTAGGATGGCATCAAATATAGGTTTGGATGGCAATGCCCTAAAAATCATCTTCAAAGACAATGGAAAAAAAGGCAACTACTATCTCACCCGCGAACGTATTACTGATTTAATAACTGAATTTAATATTGATTTGATAGAACCTATTAAAACAACCAATGTTAAAGATGAACGAGCGATGACGACGCTGGTGTTTCAGAAAATGTTTTGATTCATCTTCTTTTTGAAGCTACAAAAAAGAAAGTTTTGTAACGTTTTAAATGGTGTTATATGATTATTATTTAAGCAAGTGATTTTTTCAAAATCATTGCTAAATAACTCTATAAGCTCTTGCTCACAATACTGTTTAATTTTTAGTCCGCTGCATTTTTCAGGCCCATCTTTCGAAAAGGTTCCAATAATTAAGAAATTGGAAACATATTTTTTTGCGATTTGAAAATATTTATCACGTTCTTGAGCTGTTGTAAGAAAGTGAAAGGTTGCCCTATCGTGCCAAACATCATAAGTTTCTGTAGGTTTAAATTCTGTAATATCGCTGACTATCCATTTGATTTGTTTGGATTTATCTCCGAGTCTATACTTTGCTTTTTCCAAAGCTTTGGCTGAAATATCGAGCACGGTAATATTAGTATATCCTTCCTGAAGTAAATAATCCACTAATTTACTGTCTCCGCCTCCTACATCAATGATCTTAGCATCTTTATCTAACATAAAAGAATCTAAAAAATCCAATGATGTTATAGGCTTTTCTTGGGTCCAACTTACTTGTTCTGGATTTTTAGTTTCATATACTGATTCCCAATGTTGCTTGCGATTTAGTTCCTTTGCCCTTTTCATTAGTGTGTTTTCTTTGATAAATGGTATTTTATTTCAATGTTGATGGACAAACATAATCTGTAGTCTCAACACCAGCTTCTTTTATTGCCTTATATCCGCCTTGCACATCGATTAAATTATGTATGCCACGGCTTTTCAAAATAGAAGTTGCAATCATACTGCGATAGCCACCTTCACAATGGACGTAAAAGGTTTCATTTTTTGGATATTCTGCTAGATGTTGGTTTATATTGGATAAAGATGTGTTGTTCGCGTTGAGCACGTGTTCACTTTGAAACTCGGAAGGCTTTCTTACATCAAATACTGGAACATCATAATTGCTATCATCTTCAATTTGTTTGAATTCGCTAGCGGA
Organism: Galbibacter sp. L-19; assembly: GCF_056857615.1. NCBI lineage: Bacteria > Pseudomonadati > Bacteroidota > Flavobacteriia > Flavobacteriales > Flavobacteriaceae > Galbibacter > Galbibacter sp. L-19. The sequence goes on along the minus strand of NZ_JBSXNL010000048.1, from coordinate 146,157 downwards.
AATAGATGTTACCATATCGTATTCCCTTGCCGCTCTTTTCCAAGCTTCAAAACCACCATCTAAATAGCCCAATGTATTGTCAAAGCCAACACGCGATAATCGTGTAATTGTTTCTTCAATTCGGTCTTTATCGGCAATCAACAAGATGGGTTGCTTCACATCTTTTATCAAATCGCCAACCCAAGGTGCAAAGCTTCCGTCAATACCTATAAAAATTGACCCTGGAATATGTCCTTTTGCAAAATCGTTTTGGTGCCTTACATCCAGCACCACGACTCCTGTTTCGTTGGCTACGGCTTCAAAAGCATCTGGCGCTAGCGCATTTTCGCTTTGAGCGATTACTTCGTCTATATTTTTATAGCCCTCTTTGTTCATTTTTACATTCATAGGGAAATAGGCTGGTGGCGGTAACAAGCCGGCAGTCACTTCCCTTACAAACTCTTCCTTGGTCATATCGGCACGTAAGGCATAGTTCATTTCTTTTTGGTGTCCCAAAGTATCGACAGTTTCCTTCATCATATTTTTACCACAGGCTGAACCTGCACCGTGAGCCGGATATACCATTATATCATCTGCAAGCGGCATAATTTTATTACGAAGGCTATCGTATAGTGTTTCTGCAAGCTGTTCTTGGGTCATATGTGCAGCCTTTTGTGCCAGATCGGGTCGTCCTACATCACCAAGGAATAATGTATCACCTGTAAACAAGGCTTGGTCTTTTCCATCTTTGCCCTTTAACAAATAGGTGGTGCTTTCCATTGTGTGCCCCGGTGTGTGTAGTGCTATGAAAGTAAGGTCGCCTAGTTTGAATTCCTGCCCATCCTTTGCAGTAGTGGCTTTAAATGTTGGATTTGCATTTGGGCCATAGATGATAGGTGCATCGGTTTTTTCTGAAAGGGTAACGTGACCTGAAACAAAATCAGCGTGAAAGTGGGTTTCAAAAATATATTTGATTTTTGCACCAGCCGCTTCAGCTTTGTCTATGTAAGGTTGCACTTCGCGCAATGGGTCAATAATAGCCACTTCTCCCTTGCTTTCAATATAATAGGCACCTTGTGCCAAACACCCTGTGTAAATCTGTTCTATTTTCATAATTTTTATGTTTTAAGTTATCGCTATTTTAAATTATGCTTTCGCAATTCAACTGCATTAAACATAAACTTGAGCGGGAATTATAGATTTAAAATTATAAGAGATTTTTCTGTTTGTCAGTAACCATTGTTACGCTACTTATCTTTTTTGAAGGGATACTTCATTTGTTTTATAAAAGTATTAGGAAAGTTAGCGTCATCTTCAAACCCCAATTCGATATCACGGCCACTGTCAGGAACGTATGCAGTCCCGAACAGGTAATCCCAAATACTCAAGGTAAGCCCAAAGTTCATTCCGTAAGGGCGTTCAGCTGGTAATGCTTTGGCGTGATGCCAAATATGCATTCGAGGATTGTTGAATATATAACCAAATTTCCCATAGCTCCAGTCGAGATTTGCGTGATTAAGATGCCCAACAAAAACAGTAAACATATGTACAACAAAAAATTGTTCAATACCAAAACCTATCATTGCCAAAGGAATGTATTGAATGGATTTATATACGATAGTTTCCAAAAAATGAAATCGAAATTGAGCAGCAAAACCCATTTCCTTTACGCTGTGGTGCACTTTATGGAATTTCCACATCCACGGAACCCGATGCAGCATTCTGTGCACATTCCATTGCACAAAATCTGCTACTATGAACATAATAAAAAGCTGCATCCATACAGGAAAATCCTGTACTTCTACTGCAACAATATTTTTGATGCCAAATATGCCCAAGCAGTCATTAAATAATTCGACCCCTACATTTGAAAGAGCGTTGTAACCAATTAATGAAAACAGGAAAAAATTAAAGAGGATGTAAAAAGTATCGAGCCAAAACCCTTTTCTAATGACTGACTGTTTCTTACGCCAAGGAACGATGATTTCAAATAAAAACACAAGAATAGAAAGACCTAATAACCAATAAAAATAATTAGTCCAAGAGGGATTGGAAATTTCCTTAATTAGGTAATTGAAGTAACCTGAAAAAGAACGCTCTATTATGTCAATGTATTTCCCCATTGCTATTGATCGGAAATTTCCTTATATATAATATAAATTCCCATTAGAAGTACAAACCAGCCAAATGCCTTTTTAAGTTTTTTGCCATCGATAAATTTATTAAGCCAAATACCTATAAATATACCCACTACTGATATTGAAGTAAATAGCAGCAAAAACAACCAGTCTATATCATAGTTTTGCACATCTCCTAAAAACCCTATCAACGAATTAATAGCAATTATAAAAAGAGAGGTGGCCACCGCTTTTTTCATCGGCAATTTGGCCAAAAGAACCAATGCCGGAATAATTAAAAACCCACCTCCTGCGCCAACCATTCCAGTTACAATTCCAATGAAAAAGCCCTGCACCACCAACAAGAGGTGATTAGATTTTTTTTCAACTATTTCTGTATTAAGTTGCCGATTTCCATTGCGAATCATAGTAATGGATGCCAAAAGCATTACAATGGCAAAAAATAGCATAATGGCCAAATTTTTTGTGACCATAAAATCATTAACTTCAAAAAATCGTTCTGGAATTACAGGGATTAAATAAGCTCTTGTTAAATATACAGCTGTAAAAGCGGGAACGGCAAAAATAAGGGCCGTTTTAAAATCTACCTTACCCTTCATCATATTTTTAAGTGCTCCTACAAGTGAAGTTGTACCCACTACAAATAATGAATATGCTGTAGCAATTACTGGATTAAATGATAAGGCATAAACCAAAATGGGTACAGTTAAAATTGAACCACCACCTATCAATCCTAACACAATTCCAATAAATAGCGCACCTGCATAACCAAAAATTTCTATAATGTCCATTTATCTATCTACCTAATGATAGAACAAATGTAAAGGGCATATTAAACAAGTTTGGTAACTGATGTTACAAGACTTCAATAAAACTACGGTGTAATTTTATTTTTTTATTGATTTCCATTTTTTTGAGTAGTCTGGAAACCACCACACGGCTAGTATGTAAATCTGAAGCAATTTCCTTATGGGTTGTATAGATATGCTTACTGTTAATTAGGATAATTCTATTTTGGATATAGTTTTCCAAACGTTCATCCATATTATTGAATGCAATATTGTCAATACTTTCAAGCATTTCCATCATTCGCGCGTGATAGCTAGAAAATACAAAGTTTCGCCAAGATTTGTATTTTCGGGACCATTCTTCCATCATTCCTACGGGAACCATCAGAAGTTTAATGTCCGTTTCAGATACAGCGTGTATTTCACTTTTGGAATCTCCGATGCAGCAACTCATTGTCATTGCACAGGTGTCACCTTTTTCAATATGATAAAGCAACAATTCATCGCCATCGCCATCAGGACGCATAATTTTGATACTGCCAGACAACAGTAACGGTATTGATTTTATATATTGACCAGGTTTCATTAAATCTTGTCCTTCCGGAACTTCCATAAAAGTCCCAACTTGGTTGATTTCTTCCAAAAGTGCAAGTTCAAATTGTGAGCCATAATATTTTTTAAGTTCTTGAATCATTGCTTACTTTTTTAGCGATTTCAGGATTGTATTTTAAAAAGAAATGTGCCCAAATGGATTTTGAAACTGCTCCTATATAGGACATTGTAATAAGCAACGCGGCGACAATACTTAGCATTATTCCTGTTGGACCGAAATCCAAACCAAATATGAGCGTAAGCACATAAGCTGCCACAGCCACCGCAATACCAACGCCATAAGAAACATACATAGACCCTGTATAAAAGCTTGGTTCTATATGATATTTTAACTTACATTTTGGACAGTATTCCCTTACTTTATTCATATTTGAAATTCTATAAGGATGTCCCTCCAGAAATTCCCCTTGACGGCACTGTGGGCATTTTAAGAATAAGATGCTGTATAATTTTGTCTTTTTCAATTTTAAGTCTACCTAAATTTTAGGTAAAAATACAAGGAATTGATTTAATTTTCGGTAACAGATGTTACATAAAATCAAATGAGAAATATAATATTCTGATTATTTGGATTTTTAAATATCTACTTGTGGTCTTTTTAAGTTATTAAAGGATCAATGATATTTCTTTTTAAATTTGAAATATAATATGGAATGATATTAAATGCCTTCATATTCTAAAAAAAATATTTGGGCAGCAAAAATATCAAAATGTTGTACTCGACCCTTTTTTAGGGTGGATTTAGAACAAAAAAAGCCGAAGATTTCTCTTCGACTTTTGTACGGGCGGGGGACTCGAACTCCCACATCTCGCGGCACCAGATTCTAAGTCTGGCGTGTCTACCAATTCCTCCACCCCCGCATTTAATATTTTTATAAGCTTTTTCTTGCTTAATTCCCATGTTTTGCTATTGAACATATAGATAAGTAGAGTTTTACTGTTAAGTATACATATTGACTTATTGAATGCGCCTATTTATATTTTTTTGCACCTAAATTTTATTATATATGTCTTGTAGCGCTCATTTTTCATTTCTTGCACCCGTTTTTAATGGTATCTCTCTTCCTGATGAAGGATTTATTTCAGGTTATGCAGCGATTATTCATGGTTTACAGTTGCCAGTTCCTTTACCAATTCCATTTACAGTGGTAAGTTTGAAAACAGTACGTGTCCAAAATGATAACTTCACTTACTTGCCCAAAAGTTATAAAGTGGATGATTCACTTGAATATACAGAAATACAGGCACTCTATAAACATTTAGTGTTTGCCTTAAAATATGAAGGGGTGAATCTTTTAGTATTTAGTGCCTTAGTAAAACATTATAGTGAAGAGGAGCTGATTCAATTGGTCAGTATTGAGCCTACAGGTCAATATTCAAGAAGAATTTGGTTTTTAATAGAATGGTTACTCGGATCGGAACTTACGGGTATTTCCAGCATTAGTAAAAAAAGCTATGTTGACGTAATTGACACCCAATTACAATATGGTGTAAAAGCAATACGGTCACCCCGTCAAATGGTCAATAACAATTTACCCGGAACCGTTGACTTCTGCCCACTGGTTCGTAAAACAGCTTTTTTGGAGCATCATATTCAGGAAAATTTATCAGCCAGAAACAAAATCTATCTAAAGGGTATACGAAAAAGTATTTTACAAAGAGCTGCTTCCTTTTTATTATTAAAAGATTCCAAGGCTTCTTTTACCATTGAAGGGGAAAGCCCCAAAAGCAAACGTACCGCACGTTGGGGATAAGCCATAGGGCAAGCAGGCATGAAAGACCTAAGCCATGAGGAATTTGAACGCCTACAGCAACTCGTCATAGAAAATTCCCGTTTTATTGATATGGGCTACCGTAAAAAGGGAGGTTTTATAGGGTAACGGGATAAGGATACTTTTTCTCCCATCCCAGACCACATTTCCGCAAAACATGAAGATATTCCGATACTGATGATGGGGTTGTTGGAAACTAATAGTAAACTATTGGACGATGAGATAGATGCTGTACTTTCCGCAACCATTATTGCGTTTGGGTTTGTAAACATTCACCCTTTTGTAGATGGAAATGGACGTATTCATCGCTATTTGGTTCATCATATATTAGCTAAAAAAAGTTTTTCGGAGCAAGGAATTATTTTCCCTGTTTCCGCCTGTATCCTTAATCATATTGGAGATTATCAAAAAGTACTGGAAAGTTATTCCACCTCTTTATTGGATTTTATTGAATGGAAGGAGACAACTGACCACAATGTTGAAGTCATCAATGAAACTATAGATTATTATCGTTATTTTGATGCAACTGCACACGCAGAGTTTTTATATGGTTGTGTCAAGGATACCATTGAAAATATCATTCCTCAAGAAGTTGATTATTTGACCAAATACGAAGAGTTTAAGTATTATATTGACAACACATATGCAATGCCTGATGATATGGTGTCATTATTAGTACGCTTTTTGGAGCAAAACAATGGTAAATTCTCTAAACGGGCAAAAGCGAAAGAATTCTCAATGCTTACTAAAAGAGAAATTGAAGATATTCAATCCCAATATAATTTGATTTTTACCTCCTGAAAAAGAATAAAGAGAACTAAAAATCAACAACTTTATCCAAAGCAGCATCAGCCTCTTTTTTCATAAAGTTTGCTTGGTAATTTATAGTAGTCGTCACGGAAGAATGACGGTATAATTTCTGCAGCATTTGAATAGGAATTTTATCCCCGGAGATATTACCAAAAGTATGGCGGGCAATATGCATACTCAATTTTTTATTAATATTGAGTTTATCGGCTACTCGCTGAAGTTTTCGATTGACATTTCTGTTTACCGATTGTGTTCTTGAAAGGAGGGATTTTTTATCATTTAAATCGATTTCTCCCAAATCCGGAAATACTAGGTTATTTTTGTTAGAGAATTGTCTATAGAATTCCAATATGGCTTTAGCTTTTTCCGGAACTTTTAAAGAATCATGTTTTTGATTTTTGCTCATTCTGTAATAAAGCCTGTCATCCTTAAAGTCTGACCATTTTAGAAGTAATAAATCTCCAACCCGTATGCCGGCAAAGTAAAAACTGAACAACCACAAATTAACGGCATGTTTCTGTGGAGGGGTTAAGTTTGGTGCGTTTTCCAATAACCTGACTTCTTCAATACTCAACCCGATCTTTTCAGACTGCGGAAACTTGATTTGAATTTTCCCCTTTCCAAAGGGATAGCTGTCTTTACTAGCCAATGAATCGGAAATAGCCCTGTTATACACTGTACGAATAACCATCAAATAGTTTACCACAGTTCTTGGAGCCTTTTTGTCTTGATGTAACAAATAGGTTTCAAATTTTCTCAAAAGAAAAACAGTGATTTCCCGAAAGGCTAATTCCTGTTTACCTACAAAATTTTTAAACTTTTGGATTCTGTTCTTTTGTGTTTTGTACTGACGGTATTTTTCACTTTTCAAAAGATTGTCTAAGTAGCGTTCGGCAACGAGAAAAAAATCAGCTTTTTTCTTTTCAACGATTTTCTTCTTGATAGTTGAAATAGATTCATAATCATCTTTTGCTTCAGATTCCAATAGTTGACCATTTGCTTCAGAAAGTTTTTTGAGGATTAGTTGGTTGAGTCTTGTAGCATTTGGGTGAGATGATTTTACAAGTCTATTACCTTCATCCCAAAATTTAGGAGCAACATATTGACCAGTATACAAATAGGTAGATCTTCTATTTTTTGTAATTCTGATAACAATAGGATGCTCTTTATCAGCTTTTTTTTTCTTCCATAAAATTGCTCTAATTGATGCCATAAATGATATCTTTAATATAAAGATACAACATCTCAGGTAAAACATAGGTAAAACATTTTACCATTTTTCTTATATTTATTTGGTATTTTTTAACATTCAAAAATATTTAACTAATTGATTACCAGTTAAATTGCATTTTATTGATTTGGACAGGTAATTTTCTCATAACCCGAAGGTCACTGGTTCGAGTCCAGTTCCCGCTACTAGAAAAGAAAGGCTTCACAGAAATGTGAAGCCTTTCTTTTTTACAAGGGGTACAGAATAGGTACAGAATACTGGTTTTTTTATCAAGGCATTTATATCTGTACTGATTGTAATTAATTGCAATCAAATCCTATTATTTCTACTTTCTCCGAAATAATTTTATCTATAACTTTATCATTATAATATCATATATGATATTATAATATAGGTTTTATGAGTGCTTTTTAAAAGTGGGACGTTTATTTGCCTTTCTCAATCTCATTAAAAACAAAAAGATCATTATCCAAAAGTATATAAGAGTCTGGTGTCCCTGATTTTGTTTCTTTTTTCCCTAATGCCATACCAGACCGACCAAAATCTTTGTGAGACGGGTAATTCTATTTATTTTCAATCAAACCTAATTTAAATTCTTCCAAAATTTGAACAGCATATTCTAAATCCCATTCTCTATTTCTTATCCATTGTTTGGCAATTACTGAATCTTTGGCATTTGCAACGTTATCGTTGATAGTTTTTAAAATTCTATCATTGATGGCTTCTGAAATATTTAAAAACTGGCTTGCTTTTCTCCCTAATACTCTTGCTGCAATTTTGAATTGATCCAAGTCATCTTCTTCCGGAAAGGTATCATTATGATGTTCTACTATTTCATCAAAATTTAAATCGAAGTAATGTTCTATAATTCTCAAAATATCATAGAGGTCGTTATCCCTATCTTCTGGCCTGTCACTCCAGGCGATTAATTTAAGAATCACCATTCCTGGAAGGGACGGAATCTTTAAAGACTTTTCTTCTATTTGAACGGTCCCGGATTCTTGTAGCACTTCGCTAAACCCTAAAACGTGCAAATCTGTATAGCGTTCATTAAATTGTATGGTGAATTTTTCCTCAATTTCTCCAAAAGGTAATAGGTCAATGGCAATATTGAATCTGTCATTATATAAAGTCCACGGCGCTTCTACTTTGTTAAATCCATATTTGAGAAGTGCTTCAACCACGGCTTCAAATTCCTGTATGGAAGCTATCATTATTGCAAAATCAATATCTTTTGTTCCCCTGCTCGGTTTAATGCCCCCTTTCAATAGTTCTAAGGCTACCGCACTTGCGCCAATGAGGTAATATGGTATGTTCAGTTTTACCAATACATCATCGATAATGTCAAAAACTTCTTTAAAATAAGGGATTGCTAATTCCTTATAGGTTTGGTTTGATTTGCTCATTGAAAATTATGTTTGCAGTTTCTTTGCTTCTTTTATCGTTCCCAATCATCAATTCTGCATAAACCAATGCTGTGGGTGCTGTATTCTCGTTAAATTGGGGGTTCCAAAAGAGGTCGTATGCCCATACATCTCCTTCATCATCTGGAATTAATCTATAGTTGACCATCAGATCTCTTACGGTCTCTACGGTATATAGTATAAACTTTTCCGGACGTAAATGATTAGTAAGTATATCCCCTGCAGGTTCACCTCCCCATACGGTTTTCCCTGGGTTGAACTGTATCTCTTTCCAATCTTGATTTTTATTTTGAAATCTAAAACGTTGCTTAAAAATCGTAGGTCTTAAAGTTTGTTCAAATTCTGTAATCCATCTATTGAGGAGTTCTTCATAATTATTAATGACGTATTCATTCTTATTCAATTTTAAAATGAAGTTGGTGTCCAATAGTCCATTAATAATTAAAGGAATATTTCCCAAGCCTACATTTGTAATCTCAGCAATATCTCTCTGTGTTTGATTTAGTAACTGGGGATTTAATAAAAAATGAAATATGACTTTAAGTCCCGTTTTGGTAAATGCCCTATTTCCTTTATCCTTTTTAGTTTTAAGTGTCTTATTGGTATCAATATATAGGAATACGTCATTATGGTTTATATAGACATTTCCATTGCCCTCTAAATAATTCACGTTATGCTCTCTTAGTTCTTCCTTTACCTTTGGAAATAGCTTTTCCACTACCAATAGAAAGTTTTGAAATTCATTGTTGTAATGAAGTATATTGAGTATTTGATGATTTTTTACATCCTTTTTAATCTCTACCATTAATAAGACCTTCTTATCATTCAGGGTTATATCCAATTCCCCATCTATACCGATGTCTTTATTAGGAGCAATAGTTTTCCAGTCCCAAGTAATTGGGATATCCTTCTCTAAATTATGAATTGCATTATTGAAAATATCTAATTCAGTCATTACAAAAACATTTTTGTTCATTATTTTTATTTGTTCATTATTCGTGAACATAATTTATTTGTGAACAAATATACATATTTATTCTGATTAATACATATAAACCACTCAGCACATTCCCCTTCATTTTGCGAAAAGCTAGATTTCGGGCAAAGAGCTTCCCTAAAAAGTCTTGGACACCATCCTCAATTTCTCCTTTCCATTCCGTTAACCCTTCACGATGCTCTGGGAAGGAACACTGTATTCCCAATCCGAAATCGTGAACGCTCGAGATAGGCTGGAATATTAAATTCCTCGCAAACCGAAAGGGCTTGTTTAGATTGTTCTTGCCAACCCTCCTTATCAAAATCTGCAACTATAAAGGAGGATGTATTGTTTTTTAACAAAGGATAAACACCAATGGCTTGCGTACCTTTCAAATGTTTCTTGATTTGGAAATCATCAAGCCGTAGATACGTTTTGTCTTTATAATTTTTAAAAGTTCCACCCCGTTGCTTGTGTAGCCGGTACATATATGGATCATATGAATAAGCTGGCATATACCCTTTTTTCTTATCCTTTTCCCAGCGCAGGGCAAAAATGTCTTCTCTACCTCTGAAAAGGGTTTTGAACAGTTTCAATCTTTCGTCTTCAGGAGTTCCTTCCACACTTCACTTTTTATAGGTTTACTTTCCAATAACCTCCTTTATCGGGACCTACCCTGTCTATCACACCTGTCTTTTTTAATTTAGCTAGCTGTTTTTCTACAGCCCTTGTACTAATGCTGATTATTTCGGCTATTTCTGAGGCAGTACTATTTTCATTTTCCAATAACAACCCAATTATTTTCCCCGAACTTCCTCCGAACTTTTCTCCGAACTTTCTCCGAACTTCTTCAAGTTGGACTTGATATTCGGTCTGTGTTATTTCTGTTTCTCTTTCAATAACATTGCTAACAGATTTAGGAAAGACCATTCTAAGGAAGTTGTCCGAAAACTTAAAACAATCCTTACTATAAGTTTCTAAAATCCGTGGCACGCCAGAACCTAATTGTTCCACTAGCTCAAGATCCTTGTATACCCTCATAATTCCTTTGTTCCTAGGAACGGAATAACCTTCGAAAAAATCTTCCTTACTTAAGCCGTTTGGCAAACCACCAGTAGAAGTGATTTCAATGCGGTCATCAAAAATTTCGAATTTTGGAGGAACCTCAGTAGTATAATCGTTATGGATTATGGCATTAAGAACGGCCTCCCTTAATGCTACCTGATTCCACAGACGTTGGCTTATGCGTTCTTTTGAGGTAATCTTAGTACGGGTGGTGTTTTCCACCTCTAGTTTATCTAAGATACTATTGGTAGCTTTAATGAGGGAGCAATAACCATATTCTTGATTTTCTATAAGGTCAACCCTATTATTACCATAGTATTTTGCCAACTTCATTGAGTTCCCGTTTTCATCAGCCATTAAGTAGGCAAGATAATTAAATGCCTTGTCACCTGTAAGCAACTCTAAGTTAATCGGAAAATTTTTATTCAAACGGGTGCCTCTTTCCTCATAATAAATTTTAAGCTGCTCAAAGGTTAGTTCTTGCCTGTTTGATTTTATGATGTTGATAGAATTCCGTGTACGTTTAGCAAAAAGCTCATCAATCATTCTTTGCGGCATAGGCTCTGCAGCTGTACCAGAACGCATAAAAGCTCCTTTTTCGGTCATTCCATACTTCTTCTTAAAGTAGGGTTTTTCACTTCCGCCAGCTACAATCACTTTAATAATATGTTTCCCTTCATGTTCTTCTGTCACAATATCGAACAAGCCAAGGGCAGAAGGAAGAATGTTGTTTTTAATACGGTCTTTCAGTTTTAGCATATCGCTGTCCACATCAGTAACACCAATAGTTTTACCTGTCTTTTCTATACCAATGTATATTACTCCACCTTCACGATAGTTGAGGAAAGCAATTACTTCTTTTTCTATATCTACTTCTTTGGTAAGTTCCCGTTTGTATTCTATCCGGTTTGTTTCAGTCATTATAGCACTTGCTTTAACTCAAAGATACCAAAGTTGGATAAGCATTTCAATGTTTTTTACCCAATTTAAGATTGTTTAATATTCAGGTTATGTTATGTTATGAACTAAATATTTTCAAAAGTGAGATACTCTAATTTACATTTAGTCATAGTGGATAACAAATCAAAAAGAGTGAACAGTTCCAACTGAAGCTTTAGTCTCAATTTGATTTTTAGTAATTATTATTTTTTTGCTTGTAAATGACTTTTATATTTAATCCCCAATAAAGAGATTCGAAAATTGTTTCTTGATAAAACTACTGCGCTAAAAGAATTTGTAACAGATTAAATTGCTTCTATCACATATTCAACACAAAAAATACTGCAAAATAGATCCATTAGGAGTAAATCTTAAATTTATTCACGATAATTTCTTTTTTTAAAAAGCAAATAACAACTACAGAAAATTCCTTTATTGTAAAAGATAGCATAGAAATAGGTTATGGAAACCTAATCCCTATTTGGCTTTCTGTATTAAATAAAATTAATTATCCCCCATCCAACTCCTATTGGGATTAAATTTATAAAACCTGTAAATTTGAAGAAAAAGTACTATGAAGAAAAAGCATATGGGATTTGGGGGACTTATACTCATTCTTGGATTGTTTGTACTTAAACCTTTGCTCACCAACAGTATTAAAAAATATAGGTATGAGAATGAAATTCTTCCTATCCGAAAAGGAATAAAAGAGCGTATAAAGCGAGAACAACAAAGTTTCCCTGGCACTAAGGGAATTATTTATTCCCTCTCTACTTTTCCTAATCCTGAGATTGCTTATGTAACAGGCTATCAAGAAGAAAAAAATAGCGCGCTCCCCTATTTTGATTTGACAGTTGAAACTCCTTTAGGACATAGAACTTTTTCAAGAGATACTACCATTGGACAAGTGATAGGAATTTTAATAAACCATCATGACTCTATCCCTGATGAAGATAAAAACCGCATTTTTAATATTTATTACAAACTTGGTACTGATTTAATTGATAAAGAAATAAATCGTTCCGTAAGTATAATGAGAGTATATTTAAAGGATTCTTTATATGATGCCGTATTTATTGCTAATACCTTCACTAAGAATTTCAATAGTAAATCTAATGAATTAGCCAGAAAGCGACTCAAACGTATTGAGAAAGAATTAGGCACAATCAAGACTCAATATTATCAGCAGACCATTAAATAATCTCCCTATAAATTCTTTCTAAGACTTTTAATTCAAGTTAAAAACAACCCCTCCTCCAAGACTAAATTGATAAAATGTAGAGTATGTTACTACGGTAGCTTGGGGTCCATATCCATCAAAATAAAATCCACCACCAGCTCCCTGAACTGCTGAGAGCAATTGCGCTTGCATCCGAATTCCAAAATAGTCGTTCATCCAAAAAATCCCTCCTAATTTAGCTCCCCAACTAAATTTTGTTGCATCAGAGCTTCTTCCATTATCTGGATTGTCTAAGTTTGCTATTACCATTCCCGCCATTAATCCTCCATATCCTTGAAATTGAGAACTAGGTCTCGAAAAATAACGATTTGCACCCAACATTAAGTAATTTATCCCTAAATCAAAATTGGTATATTGCTCTCTTATCGTATTGTAAGTTTGATACCAAGTTGGTGAATTTGTGTCTTGACGTAAATAAGTAAATTCAAACCCCATATACGGACTCGGTTTATATTCCAGTCCTCCACCCCATTGAAAGCCTCCTTTTATTTTTCCTTCGTAATAAGCCTGATAATCATAATACGAATCGAAACTATCATCAAAAGCATAACTTCCATAAAAGTTAACATAAATATCTTGAGCTTGAGCGCTACCAATTCCTAAAAACAAAACCAATAGATAAAAGAATTTTTTCATTATTATTTTTTTTAATTACACCCTATTATATAATTCAATTTACTTTTTCTTTATTCCGAAGCGATAATTTGCCGATAGCATAATTTGGTTTCTCCCTCTTCCAACCCCAGTTTCAAGACGATACCACCAACGTTTTCCATGGTTATACTGAACCCCTAATTGTAAAGACACATGCCCTAAAGGCTCTTTCTCAAACTGATAGCCCAATGTTCTATCTCCGGGTGTTCTTCCTTCCAGCCAGTCGTCAATTTCTTTTACAATTTGATTTACAACTACCTTTTGAGCTGGTTTCAAACCATCATACCAATTATTTGCTGTATCTGAAATATCATTTTTTATTTCTTGGACTTTCCCTTTATCAACCTTAGAAAACATATCACTTATGCGAAGCTCGCCAGATGAATCTCTTGCCAAATATTGATGTTGAGCTCCTATACTAAAATTAATATTATGAAACCGTTTATGAAATCCGAAACTACGGCCTACACGAAAAGAAGTAACTGTTCCGAATACCTTATCGTCTAAAGAACTTACATCCGACCAAGTTGCATTGAAATTCAAAATAGCAAAATAATTTCCTGCTCCATATGCCAAAACAGTTCCCAATCCATAAGTATCTGCAGTGGGATTGGTTGGGATATCTAATTCGAAAGGGTTTGTTAACTTTATGGCGTTATTGCTTTCTGAATGCGCATATAAGCCATATACATTTAAGAAGGGAAACAACCAAGCTTCTAATCGTACGTTTACAACATTTGCAGTATTTTCAAAAGTTTCAAACTCCAAAAAATCCATATCTACAAATTCGGAGTCGTCCAATCTCAACGCTATATTATCAATATTTAATTTAGTGTCTTGAGCAATATAATTTACCATTATCCCAAAAGGAAGTGGCAAATCATGACCTGTTTTCTGGACTCTGTCTCCATAAATAGGTAAAACATAAGGGTAATCATGACTCATCAAACTGTCTCTATAAGCTTGATCTATCTTTCGAATAGCTAAATCTTGCCCAAAAACATCATTACAATTTACTATTGCAACAATCAATAGTAACCCTATCTTAAAAAAAAAGTCTTTTTTGATATACCTCATATATTATATTTTCACAGGAAAAATAACAGAACCAGTAATCTATTGTATAAAACCTCTCCTATAATAATATCTCCGTTTAAACAAAACTGAGAAAAATTTAAAATGAATATTTATCCTTTATTTCAAACTTGAAATATTATCCTTACTCTTCCTTACTCTTCTAAAGCATTAATTTCTTACGCCTTATTATTCTCTTTATGTATGGCATCAATCATATACTTTTCCAAAGTACCATCTCTCCCAAAGCTGTTTAAAGAATTCATTGCATCTTTCATAGAAATAGGGATAAACTCTATATCTACCTTGGCTATAAAACGTATTTCTCCTGCATCCATTCTGGGAGCATCTGGAACATAAACACTAAAAAAACCATCTTTATAACTAGTAATAAAAGCTATTCGGTAGAAGATATCTTCTTTTAAAAGAATGGATTTCCAATTATCATCATCTTTTTTTGCTGGCTTATCTCCAAGCAATCTATACTTCAACATTTGCAAACTTGGAAAAAGTAAAAACAATTTATCCTCAACTTTTTGCCCCCAATCATTCACAAGTCCTTTCTGCACTAGATATCCACTTAGATAGCAAATAAAAACTAAAATTGCTACTGTAAATATGGTTACTGTAGCAGCTCCAAAAACAGAATGAATATTAAAAATATCAACCAATTTTCTACCTAAAGGTGTAGCAAGCTTGATAGCATGTGTAATTAGAACAATAAAAATGAGTAAGGGAATTAGAAAAAATATCCCTCCTAATATTACAGCATTAGTAGATTTATTAAATATTTTCATAGTGTTTCAAGCTAAGTGATTATTTACCTTTCTAATACCTCCAAAAATCTACATAAACTGTAAATTAATCCCCGTAAATACTTGAAAAATTGGCTGAGTTCCTGCTGTTAGCATAGAATATTGCGGTTCTATAAAACAATTAATCATTGTATCATTAAGTTTAATAACTTTTCCTATCCCCAACGCTATTGGCACACTGTACGCATCATTTTTAATATCGAAATACCAAATTGGAGCTCCTCTTAAATACAATCCTTTACCTAATTGCCAAAAGTAAAAAGGTTGGAATGCTGCATTATTAGTGCTTTCTCTATCACTTTGTCCAGCAAATGAGGTTTGCCAAGTAACTAAAGCTCCATATTGGAAAATTGGAGATTTAGCAAAGAAAGCAACAAAAGCAAAACCTGCTTGCCATTTCCCTGTACCTAAGGCTTGATTAGTTGAAGTTGGCGCTGTTATTAAAGGCCCTGCACCCATAGTAGTTGTAGGGTTTGAAACAAAATTATAGGACATAAATGCATTCATATCTCCTAAACCATTTAATGTTTTTACATTTCCATTTACTTCGGGTAATCCAATAGTACTTATAGGAGTGGATACTCTTAGTAATAATTTCCCGCCAGAAAGCGGTTTAGCAAAGCGTACCCATGCAGTATTCATATATGCATCGTCTGGAGCATTTGACAATTTTGGCATGTAATAATCGTGAAAGTTCAGCGCAGTCATATTTGCAAGCGGATTGTTTGCTTGCGCCGCATTCCCCTCTGCTTCTTGAGAAAAAACTGAAATGCTTATTAAAAAGCACATAAATAAGCACACTCTTATTCTTAATGTTTTCATAACGAATTTAGATTAAGTAAAATTAACTGAAGGATTTATAGGGGGGATAATCTATATCAAAAATACAATAATATTTCTATAAAAATGATTTAGATGAAAAATAGATTTATTTTATTCATACAATTGTAATCTGTTTCTTAAATATTGAAGCTCTTCATTCATGCTTTCTACCCGATTTAACAAGTGGGAAATAGCTTCCAAGCCTTCTAAGTTTATTCCTAAATCTTGATGCAGACGCACCATTTTTTCTAGTTTAAGGAAATGATGTTCTGTAATCAAATTCCTACCTCCTTCTTTTTTAATTTGAATGATTTTTGCCTCAATAAAATGCGACACAAAAACTTCATCTACTTGATAATTCTTACAAAAATCGTGAATACTAATTCTATATTTTGTCTCCATAACTTACCACATTAAAGATCTGTCTTTTTCAATTCCTCAAAAAGTTCCCTTTGTTTTTCGGTAAGATTTGAAGGTAAATCTATCTGATAGGTAATATATAAATCTCCAAAACTCCCCTCCTTTTTATACTCAGGGAAACCCTTTCCTTTCAATTTAACTTGTTGTCCGTTTTGAACTCCGGGTGCTACTTTTAATTTAACTTTTCCATCAAAGGTTTCTGCTGTAATTTCTCCTCCTAAAACGGCAGTTGTTAAGTTTATTAGAACTGTTTTATAAAGATTTGCTTTCTCTCTCTTAAAAGGAGTATTATTTATAACTGAAAATGTAATATAAAGGTCGCCATTTGGACCGCCATTACTTCCAGTAGCTCCATGCCCTTTTATTTTTATTGTCTGTCCGTTTTCAATCCCCGCAGGTATTGTTATTCGGATTTTCTTATTGTTAACGGTTAAAGTTTGTTTTTGAGAGGTATACACATCTCGTAGTTGCAATTGTAGTTCAGCATTAAAATCTTGACCACGAAAGGCTGTTTGCCTTCGCTGATTTCTAAAACCTCCTCCTCCAAACATCGATTCAAAAAAATCTGAAAAGTCTTCATCAGTAGCGCCTCCACTATAAGAATATGAATCTCCAGAGGCATATTGTTGACTACTTTGCTGTTGAGTCTTCGCTTTTTCAAATTCTTCAGCATGCTGCCAATCTTTTCCGTACTCGTCGTATTTTTTACGCTTTTCTGGGTCGCTTAAAACCTCATTAGCTTCATTGAGTCTTTTAAATTTTAACTCAGCTTCTTTATTATTAGGATTTAAATCTGGATGGTATTTCCTTGCTTGTTTTCTATATGCCTTTTTTATTTCGGCTATAGTAGCACTTTTATCAATTTCTAAAATTTTGTAATAATCAATAAATTCCATACTTCCGAGAAGATTAATTTTGAAATTACGCTAAATGTGTAACTTAAATTTACGGATTTATTTTGAATCTAGAAATCCTATTAATCAGTATTGAATTTAATTTTGTATGCCCGCTTATATGTTTCAACAGTATCAATATCTATTACCAAATCATCAGCTTGAAAGGTTTCTACATCTTGAAAGTGAGATTTTATAATATGTTTTGCACCAGTATCTGTATCCAACTTCTTTAAATCCTCAAAATATTCAGCAGAAAAAATTGCAGGCACCCCTACACTTCCAGCAAAGCGAGAAGCTATAATATTTTTTTCTCCTGAATTAAAACTATTTATTAATTCTTTTAAATAATAAGAAGTTACAAAAGGCTGATCTGCCAACATAATTAATACCCCATCAAAATCTAATTTTTGAAGCGTTCCAACCCCAAAAGCAATAGAACTTCCAAGGCCTTGCTCCCAATCTTTATGGTATAAAGCTTCCGCATTCAAAGTTATTTTTTGCTGAATTAACTCGGCATTAGCTCCCAAAACCACAAATAATGATGCATTTTCCACATTTACAGCTGTAGAAACTGCATTTTCTAATAATGTTTCTTTGCCCCATTTCAAGAGTTGCTTAGGAGTTCCCATTCTTTTGGAAGCCCCTGCACTTAGAATTAAAATAGCTACTTTTTTCATTGAAAAGCTTTAAAACCTATATTTCTTTTTCTTCAGAATGTATTCTTCCTTTTTTGTCTTTCAACAAATAAACTTCCTCTTTTCTTACTACAGCCAATATTTCTGCAATAATAGAAACTGCTATTTCCTGAGGGGTTTCTGCTCCAATATTAATTCCTGCTGGGGCATGGATCTTTTCAAAAAATAATGAATCTATAGCTGGATTATGCTCTAATATTTCTTGAAAAAGCTTTTCTCTACGTCTAGCTGGTCCTAAAATTCCGAGATATTTTAAATTTAAATCTGTTAACCTTAAAAGGTATTGTAAATCTTTGGAATAACTATGCGTCATTAAAACAACCGCAGTTTCCTTATCTATTATATTTTGGTTGAATGTTTGCGGACTCACATTTTCTATATGCTTTGCTCCAGGGAAATTTAATAAAGTTTTTGGGTCGCTCTCAGGGGCAACTATAGTTACTTCCCAACCATTTAATGACGCTAGAACACCTAATTGAACCGCATCATGCTCGGCGCCAATAAGTACTAATTTTAAGGACGGTTTTAATTTTTGATTAAAAACTTCTAAACCTTCCTTAACCTTATTGTCTTTATTATCCTCATTTAAATAAAACTGATTTTCATCATCAAAAACAACACAAGAACCAAAATTTACATTCTCCTCATCTGTCCTTTTAAAATATGAAGTAATGTAAAATGCTT
Organism: Galbibacter sp. L-19; assembly: GCF_056857615.1. Classification (NCBI taxonomy): domain Bacteria; kingdom Pseudomonadati; phylum Bacteroidota; class Flavobacteriia; order Flavobacteriales; family Flavobacteriaceae; genus Galbibacter; species Galbibacter sp. L-19. The sequence continues at coordinate 127,123 of NZ_JBSXNL010000048.1, read as the reverse complement.
GTCTATTATCCAATACTTTTTCAAAAGCTTGTAAGAAATGTTTTTGTAATGATAAAGGTTCTATTAATATATATAAAATCCCTTCACAACCTAATCGGTAACGCCCATCATATGTCATTATTTTAGGAATTCGGGTAGTAAAAACCGACTGACTCTGACGAAGAATTTCTTTTTCAACACATCCGCCACTAACTGCGCCTGTCATTTTACCATCTTCTCGAATAAGCATTCTAACGCCAGGCCTCCTATACGACGAGCCTTCCATAGCTACTACAGTTGCTAAAACCGACTTTAAGTTTTTCGATTTCGCCTTTAAATAACTTTCTATTATTTGCTTAAATTCATGCGTCATAACACATTATCTGGTTGCTATAAATGGAGCCACTTCTTCTTTTTTATACAATTCTTTATTTGGAGAAAGTGCTATAAATCCATCTGTATGTGCTAAGCTCATTAAATCTCCAGAACCATTCTCTTTTATTGGAAAAGCATACGTAATTCCATTTTTACTTTCAATTTTTACTCTAACAAAAAGGGTTAATTTTGTAGGGTTAAAAAAATCTTCTCCTAGAACAATATTTTCTTTTTCGTTCTCTATTCCAAGCGACTCATAAAGCCAATCTTTAAAATACACATAATAATTAGCAAAGGTAGAAACAGGGTTTCCAGGAAATGAAAAAACAACGGTGTTTGTTTCTTTATGGATTCCAAACCAAAAAGGTTTTCCTGGCCTTTGGGCAACCCGATGAAATATTTTTTCTACCCCCAACTCTTCAAAAGCTTCGGGGATAAAATCAAATTTCCCTTTAGACACTCCACCACTCAACATTAAAACATTATTGGTGCGCAATAATTCATTTAAACCATTTTTTATTTCCTCCTTATCATCATTTAAATGTACATGCGTTGCTAGTATATTTTCTTCCTCTAACAAAGCATGCAGCGAAAGCATGTTTGAGTTTCTAATTTGATGTGGTTTGGGAGTTTCATGTACTGCCACTAACTCATTTCCTGTTGATATTAAAGCAATTTTTGGTAACTTTTTAACCCTTACCTCTACTTTTCCTACGGAAGCTAAAATCCCAATCTCAGCAGCTGTAATTTTTGTATTCTTCATAATTACAACAGCGCCTTGCTCAACGTCGGTTCCTTGCCTGTGGATATTTTGTCCTTTTTTTATTTCTGAATTAACAATTGCGCTTCCATTTTCAATAGTAATATCTTCATACATTACAACGGTATCTGCATTTTCTGGAAGCACCGCTCCCGTCATTATTTCCAAACAGTCATTAGTATTATTTAATTTTACTTTTGGAGTACCAGCTGCAATAATTCCCTGAATTTTAAATTGTTTTTTAGTGTTCTCTCCCGCTCCATAATTAATTGCAATTCCGTCTTTTGTAGCACGATGAAACGGAGGAAAATCTCGATCGGCTAAAATATCTTCAGCTAAAATTCTTCCTAAACTATTGGTAAAAAAAACATTCTCTTCTTCAAAAGAAAGTAGTTTTTCCATCACTTTTTTATGTGCTTCTTCAAAAGAAATCATACCTTTTTTATTTAAAAATCAATTAATCCAAGTCCGTTATTTAATAAAACACGGACTCCTACAATAAACACTAAAATAGCTGTGAGTAATTTTATTCCACGACCACTTAATTTATTTAAACTAATTCGGATTCCTATTTGTCCTCCTATAAAAACCACTGCCAAAAGCACCAACCCTTCCTTCCACGGAAAAACAAACATTCCGTTAGAAACTAAGCCTGCAACTCCAGAGATAGAATTTACCAAAATGAAAAAACTAGCTAAAGCTGCTATTTTGATAGACGATTCCCATCGCATGTGGTTTAAAATTGGGGCTAAAAATATTCCCCCTCCAATACCTACAAGTCCTGATAAAAATCCGATACCAGCTCCCAAAATATAAGTTACCCAAATTGGATACTTCTTTGCTGTAAGCCTTGTTTTTCGTTGTCGTTCCTTTATACTTTGTGTAACTAATAAAATTGCAGAAGTCATTAAAGCCACTCCTAAAATGATAAAAAACACATATTCTTTAAGCCGAAAAGATGCCCCTATAAATGCTAGAGGAATACTAGTAGCCACAAACGGAATAAACTTTTTGACATCAAAATGTCCATTTTTGTAATACAGATAAGTACTCCCAGAAACCACAATTAAATTACACACAAGCGCTACGGAACGGATTACAAAAAAACTTGCAAAAAACAGGGTCAATAATGCTAAATAACTACTTCCCCCACCAAATCCTACCGAAGAATATAGCACTGCAATTATAAAAAAACATAAGGCTAAAATACTAAGAGATTCAGGTGTTAACTGCATGTTTTAAATAATTATTTAAACCACCCTCTAATTCAAGGAAAGTGGTGTTTATTTTATCTTTTAATTGCACTAAGGCTTTTCCACTTCTAACGCCAGATTGACAAACTAAATACACAGGTTTAGAGCTATCAATTTCTGAAATTCTCTCGGAAAGTTCCTGCAAAGGGATGTTCTTCGAAGTATCAAAATGAAAATCTTCAAACTCTAAAGGGGTTCTTACGTCTATAATTTGAAGAGGTTTTTTCTGATTTAATAAAGTCGAAAAATCTTCCGCAGAAATTACAGCATCAACATCACAAGAAACATTTTCATAAGTTGCTTCTAGCGCTGTTCGTTTTAAATTTTCTTGTTGAGCGTCAAAAGTTATTTTTTGATATTGTTGACTTAACCCATCAAAAATAAGTAATGTTCCCGACAATGGCTTTCCTATTCCAGTAATCACTTTTACTGCTTCTAAAGCTTGTAAATTTCCTATAATTCCGGGTACTATTCCCAAAACTCCATTTTCATTGCAATCTGGCATTTCTCCTTTGCTTGGCATGGTTGGAAATAAACAACGATATGTAGGCCCACTTTTGTAATTAAAAACACTTACCTGACCTTCAAACTCGTGTAAAGCCCCATAAACAAAAGGCTTATTTAACAACACACAAGCATCGTTAATTAAATACCGCGTTGGAAAATTATCGGTTGCATCTATAACAAGGTCGTAATTTTTTATAATTCCTAATGCATTGTCCTTATGTAAAAAAGTATCGTATGCATTGATTTTAGTTTCAGAATTCTGAGCCTCTAGTTTTTGCTTTATAACAGCTAACTTTGAGAGTCCAACATCTCCTTCTCCGTATATAACTTGTCTTTGTAAATTGGAAAGGTCTATGGTATCGCTTTCCACAATCCCTAAAACTCCAACTCCCATAGCATTAAGGTATTGCAGTACAGGAACTCCTAATCCACCAGCACCAACCACTAAAACTTTGGCTTGTTTTAGTTTCTCTTGAGCTTTAACACCAAAACCCTTCAATAAAGTTTGTCTTATGTATCTATTAGCATTCAATTTCTTACTTATTTTTCAGTTTTTTCACAACTTCTATACGTTGTTTTTCTTCATTTACATTTAAAAGTACGTCATCTTGAAGTGGTTTCACAATTTTGACATTACTATTCCTCAAAAACTTTATTGGAGCGAACGATTTTTGCGCTGCAATAAAAACCTCAGCTTGCTTTAAACCCTCGGCCTCCCAAATAGCACACAGAGGCTCGGGCATTTCTTTAGTGGAAGCAGTAAAAACCGTTGCAATACTATTTACGTCTCTTTCTACAATTAATTGCTTTATGGCACGCTTATTTATTAAAGGCAAATCGCAGGCAATGATAAGCCAAGCACTATTTTTATCAAAATGATGCGCACTTAAAATCCCGTTAAAAGGACCTTTATACACATCTTCATCTATTATTAATTTTTCTTCGGAAGTAAATTCGTTTTCTTGCTCTTTACGGATGCTAATATAGGCTTCATCACAAACCTCTTTTAGCAATTTATAAAGGTATGTACGTTGAGGAACTCCGTGGTATGCAATCAAGCCTTTATCTGTTTTCATTCGGGTACTCAATCCCCCCGCCAATACCAATCCATATAATTTACCTGTTGAAGTCACTTTTTCCTCCCGATTTTTTCTCAAGCTGAATATTGGCAATTTTTATATCGTGAGAAAGCGCCTTACACATATCATAAATTGTAAGTGCACTCACCGAAACACCTGTTAACGCCTCCATTTCTACCCCTGTACGCTCCGTACATTTTACAGTACAATTAATAATAAACGAAGTTTTTTTAGGTTTAATATCAATCTGAATTTTAGACAAAGCTAACTGATGGCAAAGCGGAATTAAATCGGCCGTTTTTTTTACCGCTTGAATTCCTGCAATTACTGCTGTCTGAATTATGCTTCCTTTTTTATTTGAAAACTGATTTTTCTCTAATTCTGAAAAAACCTCAGCAGGAAAAATAACTTCTCCAGAAGCAGTTGCTACTCTTGCTGTTACTTCTTTAGTAGAAACATCCACCATAGTTGCCTCTCCAGCTTCATTTATATGTGATAATTTACCCATTTTTTGTTTTTAGCAGGTAGTATAAAGTATCAAGTACGAAGTATTAAGATTCTAGACTTTACTTGTCTTTGCTCTATATTTTTCACTCTAAATACTTGATAATTAATACTTTATTCTAAATACTTTTATCTCTTTGCTCTTTACTCTAAATACTTCGTACTTGATACTTTGTACTTAATACTTTATTCTAAACACTTTGCACTTCAAAAACTACCCTCCAATTGAGGTCATCGAATTATTAAAAACACCTTTGTATTTTTCTTGTTCTTCAAAGCCTGTTTTAGAACGACTTCCTATGGTTGCTAGAATATGTTGTTTTATTTTTTCTTCTGAATTTTCACTTCTTAATAGGGTTCTAATATTCATCCTTGGTTTTCCGTACAGGCAAGTAATAACATCTCCAGTAGCAGAAATCCGTAGGCGATTGCAACTTCCGCAAAATGTTCTCGAAAAAGACGGGATAAGCCCAAAAGTTCCTTTATAATCTTTGATTTTATAATTTATAGAGGTAGATGTTTTTTCTGAAACTAATTTTTCAATCGCATCAAAACGATTGGCAATATGCTCATAAATAGCTTTATAGTCCCATTTAATAGTATTGAAGCTTTTTGAACCTCCATTAAAAGGCATTTCTTCCAAAAACCGAACTGAGACATTGTAATATTTTGTGAGTTCTACTAATGGAATAATCTCTTCAATATTCTGCCCCTCTAAGGCAATACAATTAATCCGCACATTAAAACCTTCAGAAATCAATTTTATAAGGTTTTCATAAACCGTTTCATACTGATTTCTTCTGGTTATTCTCTCAAAAACATCTTTATTTATAGCATCTAAACTTACATTGATGTTTTTTATTCCTAAGGACTTTAATTCGTTTATATAGGGTCCAATTAAAGTAGCATTGGTAGTAACAGAAATATCGTCTAAACCTTCTAAAGAAGCTAAATGACGAAATAAAACCATTAAATCTTTTCTAACAAAAGGCTCCCCGCCTGTTAATCTAATTTTATTAATCCCTTGAGAAACCATTATACTACTCAACCTACAAAGCTCCTCCATTGAAAATAAATCTTTGCGCTTTGCAAAATCAATCCCTTCTTCTGGCATACAATAATTGCAACGTAAATTGCAACGGTCTGTAACCGCCAATCTTAAATAATTTATAACTCTATTATGGTTGTCTATTAACATATAATTTTTTAATAGCTTCATAAAATCATCCGCCACTAACTGGAGGAATCAGTGCAATTTCATCATCAATTGTGATATTATCTTCTTTTTGCGCATACTTATTATTTACAGCAATTGCCAACGAAGAAAGTTTTTTGAGTGCTGGATACTGCTCCATCAGAAAAAGCCTAAGCTGCTGTACAGTTTTTATTTTTTCTTCCGCAGAAATATATAAAGAAGCATCTCCAACTATCTCTCTTGTGATCCCAAAAAGTAAAATATTCATAATTGACACTTCGTTTTCTTATTGACTCGGCAATTGGTATTTAATACATCAAGGCAATTTACACCTCCAATAATAATGGTTAAGTTAACCAAAAACAAAAGATTAGATTAAATTTTTCAGCTTATTTAACACTAAAAATGTACTTCTTTAAATTTATAAATGCTTTTTGCTCGATAATCAAAGTTTAACGCTCCAATACTTACATAACATTTTACTTTTTCAAAAGTGATTTCGACAAATCCTCAAGAGATTTTCCCTTTGTTTCTGGCATTAAAAAGATTACAAATAACAATTGTAAAATCATCATTCCAGCAAAGAAATAGAATATTGGCGCTGGCCCTACAACTTCTGTAAAGTAAGGGAAAAAGTTTGTTATCAATGCTGCAAAAATCCAATGTGTAGAACTTCCTAAAGACATTCCGTAAGCTCTTACTTTATTTGGGAATATTTCAGAAATAAAAACCCAAATTACAGCTCCTTGACCAATAGCATGAGATGCAATAAATATAAATGATAATATAGGCACTATGCTCCCTTCAGTATTTCCTGTATCAAAAGCTCTTCCTATAAAAAATAACGAAATAATATACCCGATAGAACCAATATACATAAGCTTTTTTCGTCCGCTTCTATCTATTAGATACATTCCAACAAGGGTAAATATTAAATTTATAATCCCAATTCCTACCGTAGAAAACATTGAAGATTCACTCCCCAGCCCAGCATCTCTAAATATTCTTGGTGCATAATAAATTACAGAGTTAATTCCTGAAAGCTGATTAAAAAATGCAAATAAGAATGCCAAGAGAATAACAAAACTATATTTCTTAGATAAAAACCTTTCTTTAAGTGATGTTTTAGTTGCATCCATTGCTGCGGAGGCTTTTATTTCCTGTAATTCCGCTTCATAATTATCATTATTAATTAATTTTAAAGTCTGTAGTGCTTCTTCTTCGGCATTGTGTTTTAACAACACCCACCTTGGGCTTCTTGGGAGTTTTCTTACTAAAAGTGCAAAAGCTAAAGCTGGAATTGCTTCTACTCCCAACATCCATCTCCAAGCATTTTCTAAATTTAGTAAGCTAATAACATAATTAGACACATAAGCCATTAAAATACCTAAAACTAGATTTAATTGAAAAGACGCTACTAATTTCCCTCTATTTTGCGCTTGAGAAATTTCTGAAATATAAATAGGCGCTGTTACAGAGGATGCTCCAACAGCAATTCCTCCAATAAATCTAAAGATTACAAAGGAGTATATATCTAATGCTAAAGCTGAACCTATGGCCGATACGAGAAACAAAATTGCAATCCAAAAAAGGGTTTTTCTTCTTCCATATTTATCCGAAGGAAATCCTCCAAAAATAGCTCCTATTAATGTACCGTAAAGCGCAACTGCAATTGCAAAACCATGCATCAAGTCGCTTAAACCCCATGTTTGCTGTATTGATTGTTCTGCTCCAGAAATTACTGCGGTATCAAAACCAAATAAAAAACCACCAAGCGAGATGATGATGGCCCATTGTAATACTTTACTCATTCTAAGTTTTCATTTTGAAGCATACTATTCCTTCCGAAACAGAAATGCTTCTGGTTGACTGGTTTTAAAGGTAAGAATTCTATTGAAGTTCCAAAGCCTTTTTTAAATCTAGCTCCGCAACAGAATTTATTATCAAATCTGGTTTAAATGCATAATCGTTTAAATCGTTTTCTTTAGAAACTCCAGAAAGCGTCAAAATAGTAGTATATCCTAATTGGACACCTCCTAAAATATCGGTATCCATTGTATCTCCAATTATAATAGTCTCTCGAGCTTCTAAACCTAGATACTTTCTTGCAGAACGCATCATTACGGGGCTCGGTTTCCCTACAGAAAAAGCTTTTTTTCCAGTAGCTTCTTCAATCATGGCAACAATAGCTTTTATTCCTAAATTAGACCATCCCTTTTTCATAGGAGATGGATCTAAATTGGTAGCTATTAATTTTGCTCCTGAGAGGATCATATCTACTGCATTGTTTACCATTTCTAAAGTGAAGTTTCTTCCTTCTCCAACCACCACAAAATCTGGATTTTGATTTACTAATGTATATCCGTGTTGATGTAAACTGCTTATTAATCCACCTTCACCTAAAACATAAGCTGTTCCGTTTGGGTTCATAAAAGATAAAAAATAAGCCGTAGCCATTGCGCTTGTATAGACGTTTTCTTCTTTTATTTTTATCCCCATCCTCGCCACTTTATTTACTGTGTCTAAAGGGGTACGCTGACTATTATTGGTCATAAACAAAAAAGGGATATTCTCTTTTTGCAATGTTTTTATAAATTTATCAGCGCCAGGAATTAAGGTGTCATTACCATAAATTACACCATCCATATCAATTAAAAATCCTTTCTTCATCTTAGAATCTCTTTATTTCTTTTACTTTTACTTATGCAACTAAATTACAATTTAATATTTTTCTCTTGTAAGAAATAGCAATAAAAACGTCCAATACTACTAGGATTTCACAAAATCAATATTTATACTCAATTAAACTATGGAAAAGACATATTACGACCCAGCAGATTTAAAAAAATTCCCTAAAATAACAGAATGGAGTGAGGAGTTAGGAGAAAAATTTTTTGATTACTACGGAAAAGTTTTTGAAGAAGGAGCTCTTACAGCTAGAGAGAAATCTTTAATTGCATTAGCTGTATCTCATGTTGTAAAATGCCCATATTGCATCGATGCATATACAAAAGACGGTCTCCAAAGAGGGATCACTAAAGAAGAAATGATGGAAGCCGTGCATGCTGGAGCTGCTATTGAGAGTGGCGCTACTTTGGTCCATGGGGTTCAAATGATGAAGAAATACGATAAGTTGTCCATGTAATTGTAAAATATGGATTGTTAGTTGTTATTACGGAATTAAGGGTTGTATTTTTCAAAAATATGAATCTGCTACAACTTCTCTAGCAGTAGCTGTACTGTGTAACAACGTAACTTCATAACTTTACAACTCTAAAATGTAAGGCTTATTTCCTTTACAGGACAATTTTAAAAGACATTATACGCTAACATATCAACATGCTAAAAAAATCGTTACATAAACGAGCAAACCAACTTTCTCAATCGAAAAAGCAATTAGAAATACTTTCTAATGGAATTTTTGCGAATGGAGAACTACCTACTTTTAAAGACAAAATTGCAGAGACAAATCAGTTTCCGCTTCGTCCAAATAAAACAGAAATCCTACAAATTAATGTGGGATATATGTGCAACCAAGTATGCTCCCATTGCCATGTAGATGCAGGCCCCGACCGTAAGGAAATAATGACAAAGGAAACCATGCAACAATGTCTAGATATTATAAAAAATACGGGGGCTCATACGCTAGATTTAACTGGAGGAGCTCCAGAAATGAATCCTAATTTCCGATGGTTTGTAGAGGAGGCTTCCAAAATTGGAGTGGAAGATTTTATTGTACGAAGCAACCTTACCATTATTGAAGCGAACAAAAAATACAACGACCTTCCAGATTTTTTTAAAAAACACAATATCCATGTAATTTCTTCCATGCCACATTGGACCAAAGAAAAGACCGATAAACAACGCGGACAGGGAGTTTTTAACAAATCAATAGAAGCTTTAAAAAAATTAAATGCTGTTGGCTACGGAATGCCGAATAGCAATTTAAAACTGGATTTGGTTTACAATCCTGCTGGCGCTTTCTTACCTACCAATCAAGCCTCCATGGAAAAGGATTTCAAAAAAGCATTAATAGACGATTTCGGAATTCAGTTTCACAATCTGTTTGCTATTACTAATCTTCCTATTTCTAGATTTTTGGAATACCTCATCGCTTCAGAAAACTACGAAGATTATATGTATTCCCTAGTGGAAGCTTTTAACCCTTCCGCAGTAAAAAATGTAATGTGCACCAATACTATTTCCATTAGTTGGGATGGTTGGCTTTATGATTGCGACTTCAACCAAATGCTCGACCTCAAAGTAGATAGTAAAGTAAAACATGTTAGTGAGTACAATGAAGATATTTTAAACAATAGAGATATTATTATCTCTCAACATTGCTATGGTTGTACTGCTGGCGCAGGAAGTAGCTGCCAAGGAACAGTAGTCTAAAATAATGTGCTTTTAAATGAAAGAAAAAAATATTTTAATCATATTTATCCGTAATCCAGAATTAGGAAAAGTAAAAACTAGACTTGCTAAAGATATAGGTGATAAAAAGGCCCTTGAGATATACATTTTTTTACTCGAACACACCGCCAAAGTTGCCAAAAGGGTTAACAGTAATAAAGTTGTATATTATTCTGAAGAAATTCCGAAAAAAGATTTGTGGAATCTAGAACATTTTGAAAAAAAACTGCAATGTAGTAGTGACCTCGGAGAACGAATGATGCATGCTTTTGACGAAAGTTTCAAAGAAGGTTACCAAAATGTAATAATTATTGGTAGTGATATGTACGATATTACTGAAAAACACATTGAAGAAGCCTTCCAAAAACTCAATAATTATGATGCGGTAATTGGACCGGCTACAGATGGAGGTTATTACCTTCTAGGTTTAAAAAGAATGTATCCTAAAATATTTCAACAAAAAAAATGGGGCACAGATACTGTTTTAAGAGAGACTTTAGAAGATTTAAAAACCATTAATGTAGCTTTGTTAGAAGAACTTAATGATGTGGATGTGTATGAAGATATTGAGGAACATCCTGCATTTCAAAAATTTTTAAAAGATTAAATTATGACCAAAAACGAATTACTAGAAACAACAGCATATTTAAAAAGTAAGGGCTTTGAAGCTCCAGAAGTTGGGATTGTTTTAGGAACTGGACTAGGAAAATTGGTAGATGAAATTGAAAATCCAATTGTAGCTCATTACAATCATATTCCATTTTTTCCTTTGGCTACCGTAGAATTCCACAGCGGAAAATTAATTTATGGTGAAATTGAAGGTAAAAAAGTAGTGGTTATGCAAGGTCGTTTTCACCTGTATGAAGGTTACGATTTTATTGATATTACTTATCCAATTCGTGCTATGCATGAACTCGGAATTAAAAAACTACTTATTTCTAATGCTGCAGGCTCTATAAATTTAGATTATAAAAAAGGAGATTTAATGCTTCTTGAAGACCATATTAATTTACAAGGTGGTTCTCCACTAGCATTTAAAGGAGTTAGCGAATTTGGAGAACGATTTGTGGATATGAGTCAGCCCTACGACGTTGACATGAGAAATACAATTATCAACACAGCAAAACAAGAAAATATTTCCCTCCAAAAAGGGGTGTATGTTTCGGTAGTTGGTCCGCAATTAGAAACAAAAGCGGAATACAGATACCTTAAAATTATTGGCGCCGATGCTGTAGGAATGAGCACTGTTCCAGAAGTTATTGTTGCCAACCATTTAAAACTGCCAGTTGCCGCTATTTCTGTAATTACAGATGAAGGAGATCCAGATAATTTAGAACCTGTAGATATTAATGAAATTATTAGAATTGCCGGGGAAGCAGAACCAAAAATGATTACACTCTTCAAAAAACTAATTAAGCAGCTATGAGTTATTTAGAAACTACAAAAGACGTATATAAAAATGCTGCTTTAACTCCAGATGTTGGACTTTGTTGCACCACAAATCCTATTTGGGAATTACCGGGATTAAAAATTCCGAAAATAATGCAAGAGATGAACTATGGTTGCGGGAGCACTGTACACCCAAGAGATTTGGTTAACAATCCAAAAATTCTATATGTTGGTGTTGGCGGAGGCATGGAACTTTTACAGTTTGCTTATTTTTCTCGTCAAAAAAATGGGGTTATTGGTGTAGATGTTGTAGATGAAATGTTAGAAGCTTCTCGTAAAAATTTTAAAGAAGCCGAAACCCAAAACAATTGGTTTAAAAGTGATTTTATAGACTTAAAAAAAGGCGATGCTTTACACCTTCCTGTTGCAGATAATAGTATTGATGTGGCAGCGCAAAATTGTTTGTTTAATATTTTTAAAACTGAAGAATTAAAAAAGGCTATTTCAGAAATGTATCGGGTTTTAAAACCACATGGGCGACTTGTAATGAGTGATCCCACTTGCGAGCAAACAATGAGCGAGGAACTCCGAAACAACGATAAGCTTAGAGCATTGTGTTTAAGTGGAAGCCTCCCTATAAAAGAATATGTAAAGATGCTTACCGATGCTGGTTTTGGAACCATCGAAATAAGAGCTAGAAAACCATATAGAATTCTAGATCCATTGCACTACAATACAGAAGAATTAATTTACATTGAATCCATTGAAGTGGCTGCCATAAAAGATCCAATGCCGAAAGACGGCCCTTGTGTTTTTACTGGAAAAGCTGCCATTTATTACGGTAAAGAGGATTATTTTGATGATAAAAACGGACATGTTCTATTACAAAACCAACCCCTTGCTGTTTGTGATAAAACTGCTAACACCTTGAAAAATTTAGAGAGAAATGATATTTTTATTTCTGAATCTACTTGGCATTACGACGGCGGTGGATGTTGTTAAACTATAACTTAACAGTAAAATCTAACCAATAACATATGTTTTAAAAAGTAAGTTATTGAATAATATTCCGACTTTATTATGGAAAATCCTTATCATAAAAATAGATTTTAAAAGCTAAGAAGAGCATCCTTTGGAAAAGTATTTCGACATTATAAAAAATTCGTATTCAGGATATTTTAATTACCTGATTTCTGAAATTACCAGCTTCCATTGGGAGAATTACTTTTATGGACTACTCATTATTTCTTTCACCATTTGGGGTCTCGAAATTTTATTTCCTTGGCGAAAAAATCAGAAAATTTTTAGAGAAGATTTTTGGTTAGATACCTTCTATCTCTTCTTTAATTTTTTCTTATTAAATCTTATTGCATTAATTGCACTATCCAATACCGCAGCCGAAATTTTTAATGATTTCCTAAATGTTTTCGGAGCTTCACTTTCTAATTTTCAACTTTTTGATGCTTCAAAACTACCTTGGTTATTAGGCCTATTTATCTTTTTTATAGTAGCCGATTTTATTCAATGGGGAACACATATTTTATTACACAGGATTCCATTTCTTTGGAATTTTCATAAAACACATCATTCCGTAAAAGAAATGGGATTTGCAGCTCACTTTCGCTATCATTGGATGGAACCAGTAGTTTATAAATCTATTTTATACATTCCTATTGCTATTATTGGAGGTTATAACATCGAAGCAGTGGCTATTGTTCATTTTTTTAATATTACTATTGGACATCTAAACCATGCAAATATTGGTTGGGATTATGGTCCGTTTAAATACATTTTAAACAATCCTAAAATGCATATTTGGCATCATAGTAAAGAAATGCCAAATAAATATGGGGTTAACTTCGGAATTACATTGAGTATATGGGACTATATATTCAAAACTAATTACATTCCTTACAGCGGAAGGGATATTGAATTAGGTTTTCATGATGACGATGAATATCCGAAGAAATTTATAAATCAGGAATTATATCCATGGAGTTCTAAAGAGAATTCAATAAACAAAAAAAAGTAAACTCCTTGCGGAAAAACTGCGAGGCATTAAGAGGGATAATCAACTACCTCGGGGCAAGCCCACGAGGTATTCAAAGGAAACAAATTTAACTCATTTCGACGCAGAGCGTCGGGGAATTAGACCCTCTATGAGGGATTAAAAATATTTAACCCTAAGCTCTTGGCAAACTCAGTACAGACTTTAGGGCATTAAAATCTTAAATAGTGAGTAAAAGCACTATTTTTCGCTCAAACTTAAAAAGTAAAGATGAGTTCAGTATATTTGAACTATAAATAATAAAAATATGGCAACTAATAAGATTCAAGATAAAATAGATGCAGCGCTTTTAGAAGAAAGAAAAGTTTTTCTTTGGGGCCAAGTAGATGATAAATCAGCAAAACATGTTATAGACAGATTGTTGTATTTAGATTCTATAAATAATGAAGAAATTAAATTAATAATAAATAGTCCAGGAGGGTATGTTACTTCTGGTTTTGCTATTCATGATACCATGAAGTCTTTAAAAAGTCCTGTTTCTACAATTTGTACAGGTTTAGCAGCTTCTATGGGTTCTATATTACTTTCAGCAGGAGAAAAAGGAAGACGTTTTGTTTACCCATATGCAAGAGTAATGATTCACCAGCCAAGTGGAGGTGCACAAGGACAAGCTTCTAACATTGAAATTCAGGCAAAAGAAATTATTAAAACAAAAGAAATTGGTGCAAGAATTTTAGCCGATAACTGCGGACAAGATTTCGATAAAATAATGAAAGATTTTAATCGTGATTATTGGATGGATGCCAAAGAATCTTTAGAATATGGTATTATTGATGGGGTTTTAGAATAAAGAACCATTTGTTTATATAACTAAAAGGATGTTTTACATGGTAGAACATCCTTTTTTTATGTTTTTTAAGTATCTTTCTTCATTGTTGTACAACTATCCAAAATGTAACGTTAATGATGTATCTAAAAAGATTACTACTCCTCTCTCTTCTATTAATTGGAGTTTCGTGTAAAAATACTTCAGAAGAAAAAGAAAACGCAACACTAGAACGTCCCAATATAATTTTTATCATGTCAGACGATCATGCTTACCAAGCCATAAGTGCTTATTCTGATAAATTGATAAACACTCCAAATATAGATAGGATTGCAAAACAAGGAATGCTTTTTACCAATGCCTCTGTTACCAATTCTATTTGCGCTCCTTCCAGAGCAGTAATCTTAACAGGAAAACATAGCCATATCAACGGAAAAATAGACAATAATTTCCCTTTTGACACTACCAATGTTACGTTTCCTAAACTTTTTCAGCAAGCGGGCTATCAAACCGCAATGTTTGGAAAGCTTCACTTTGGCAACAATCCAAAAGGAGTAGACGAGTTTAAAATATTACCAGGACAAGGAAATTATATTAATCCCAAATTTATTACCAAAGAAGGCGACACTACTATTACTGGGTATGTAACCAATATCATTACCGATCTAACTTTAAACTGGTTAGACAACAAAAGAGATGAAGAAAAACCTTTTATGTTGATGTATCTCCATAAAGCGCCACACCGACCTTGGTGGCCAAGTCCTGAAAAATTCAAAGAATATACACAAAAAACATTTCCAGAACCTGAAACATTATTTGACGATTATAAAAATAGAGGCACTGCTGCCAAAACTGCCGAGATGAATATACTTTACCATATGAGATATGGTCACGACAGTAAAATAAGACCAGAAACTTTAAAAAGAATGGGGAAGGTAACTCCAGAAATGGAACCTATTCCTGGTGGTTTTACGTATCCATATAGCAGAATGAATGAGAAGCAAAAAGCATTATATGACCCCATTATAGACAGTATTAATAAAGATTTTGAAGAGCATTGGCCAAATATGACCGATGAAGAAAAAATGAAGTGGAAATACCAACGCTATATGCAAGATTATCTAGGCACCATTGCTTCTGTTGATGATAATGTAGGAAGAGTATTGGATTATCTGGAGGAAACAGGACTTGCCGAAAACACTATTGTTGTTTACACCTCCGATCAAGGTTTTTACCTTGGAGAGCACGGTTGGTTTGACAAACGTTTTATCTATGAAGAGTCTTTTAAAACTCCCTTAATAATAAAATGGCCAGATGTTATCAAACCTGGAAGTAAAAACAACGATATGGTTCAGAATCTAGATTTTGCTCCTACTTTTTTGGATGCTGCTGGAATAAAAATACCAGAAGATATGCAAGGAGAAAGTATGTTACCAATTTTAAAAGGTAAAGACACTGCATGGACTAGAGATGCCGCATATTATCATTATTATGAATACCCAGGGGTACATATGGCAAAGCGTCACTATGGCATTGTGACCAAAGAATACAAGCTGATCCATTTTTATTATGATGTAGATGAATGGGAATTATACGATAGATTAAAAGATCCACATGAATTGAATAATGTGTATAACGACCCAAATTACCAAGAGGTAGTTAAAAAACTGAAAGAAAAACTCAAAACATTACGAGAAAAATATAAAGATTCCGAAGAGCTAGATCAGCATTACATTAATATGTATAAACAAAAAAATATAACTAAATAGGATAGCATCTTTATTGGAGCTTATTTTTTCATAACCTCATTATTTCTTTGCTCAAAAAAACGTTCCAAAACAGTTTGGGATGGTTTTTCTTGTACGGTAAACCTATTTTGCTCACTTATATGGTTGCCTCCTTGCGGGAACCACTTCCATAAAAAACCTCCAGCAAACCATGGTTCATCCCATATGTTTTGATAAAGTGATAATAAGCAATTGGTTTGTGCTTCATAATTGGCAGGTAACTTAGACCGGTCATGTTTCCATGGTTCTTTGCCAGAAAAATCTATACTTCGATAGCCATACTCTGTAAAAACAACTTGTTTTCTTTTCTTGGCTGCAAAGTTTTTCATTGTTTCTTTATGAACTTCCCAACCAGACTTTAAATCGGTTAAAGAAGGTGTTTTCTTCTCAGAAAGCGGGAAATAAGCATCAATTCCAATATAATCTAATTCATTCCAAAAAGGAACCTCTTGATATACATCCCAATTTTCTGCATACGTCAATTTTCCATGATATATAGTTCTAATCTTTTTTATAAGACGCTTAAAGAAGTCAGGCCTATTAACTACAAATTGATGTAACTCGGTTCCAATACAAAAAATAGCTATATTTAATTGAGAAGCTAGCGATGCAAAATCTAGAATATAGTTTTCATATTGTTGCTCCAACGCTATCCAATCTGCTTCGTTAGTCATAACTATATCTCCAGTAAATAAACCATTCCAAACCCAAAGTTGTGGTTTCAACATCACCTGAATATGGAGCGAATCTAAAAGCTCTTTATGCTGACTTATCCCTACTGAAGTTTCTCCAAACCACTGTTTTTCCTGATTATAAATGATTTTTGGATGATTAATATCTTTCATAAATGCAAAAGGCATTAATGAAACATAATTAGCATGTACTTTTATTATTTCTTTAACCTCCGTTATAGCCAAAGAGTCTTTTGAAGCTACTAAACTAACGCCATGAATTTTTTTCTCATGAGAAACATCATCAGATTTGCAACCTAAAAAAAATAAAGTAATACCTGTAATGAGTAATAAAAATCTATTCATCAATACAATATATAATGAACTTTTTATTTTGCGTAGCGCATGCTATGTCTTTCAAAAAGTGTCTCATCTAGACAAATTTCAGTTTATTTTCGGTTAAAAACAAAAAGTTTAAACCAGTTCAATATAAAAATTGGCAATTAGTTTTTCTAAATTAAATTATTATTGTGCTATAAAAGTTTACGGAATTTATTGAACTCCACTTATACCAAGGTTCAAATGGGTTTTCAAAATAGGCTCCTTGCTATCAATAAAAATAAATAAAAAAGGATTTTAGTAATGTCGCTTCTTTAAACTACTTATTTTATGATGATTCGCACTTAGTCTTTTTTCTTATAGCGAAGCGGTCTTTTATTTTTACTCAGAACAGGCTTTGGGGAATCCCCCTCAGTGAGGGATTTAATAGAAACTGAAATATTCTTTAAAAATGAAAGTATTCATACAAGCCTCATTTAAACAAACCCTTCTTTCACAATACAATTTAAAATTCTTCTAAATTAAAAATTATATATAAGTTCTTATCTTGTATAACGACATATATTCTATAGCTAAATTAATACATGAAACATATTGCAATAATTGGAAATGGAATTGCAGGAACTACTGCGGCAAGACATATCCGAAAACTAAGTAATTATAAAATAACCATTATTTCTGCGGAATCTAAATACTTTTTTTCAAGAACTGCATTGATGTATGTGTATATGGGGCATATGAAATTTGAACATACGCAACCTTATGAGAATTGGTTTTGGGAGAAAAATAACATAGCGCTTAAAGAAGGGTTTGTTACAGAAGTGGATACCGATAAAAATACACTTGTTTTTAAAGATGGCTCCACCCTAAGTTATGACAATTTAATTATTGCTTCAGGCTCTAAGCCTAATAAATTTGGATGGCCTGGTCAAGATTTAAAGGGAGTTCAAGGTCTTTACTCCAAACAAGATTTAGAACTTTTAGAAGTTAATGCTCCTAATAATAAAGCTTGTAAAAAGGCTATTATTGTTGGTGGCGGACTTATAGGTATTGAACTTGCAGAAATGCTTCGTACCCGAGAAATTCCTGTTACATTTTTAGTGCGCGATAAAGATTTCTGGGGAAGTGTACTTCCTTCTGGCGATGCTAATTTGATAAGCAAACATATTAAAACTCACCATATCGATTTACGATTAGAAACAGAACTTAAAGAAATTATCGGAGACGAAAATGGTCGTGTAAAATCTGTTATTACTTCAAAGGGAGAGGAAATTGAATGCAATTTGGTAGGACTTACTGCTGGTGTTTCGCCTGCTGTAGACTTTTTAAAAAATAGTTCTATTAAAACTGGAAAAGGCGTAAAAGTTAATAAGTATTTAGAAACTAATATTCCAAACGTTTATGCCATTGGCGATTGTGCACAACAACTTGAACCCACAGGCTTACGAAATCCTGTTGAAGCTGTTTGGTACACTGGCCGTATGATGGGAGAAGTAGTAGCACAAACTATCTGCGGAAATAAAACAGCATACAACCCTGGAGTTTGGTTTAACTCGGCTAAATTCTTTGATATTGAATACCAAACCTATGGTTGGGTGTGGGCAAAACCTAAAGATTATGAAGCTCATTTTTCATGGGAAGTTCCCAATGGAGAAAAGCGCATTACCTTGGCGTATCATAAAAACACCAATGCTATTCTTGGAGTAAACACTTTCGGAATTCGTTTAAATCATAAAACTTTTGATTCTTGGATTTCAGAAAAAAAAAATATTGATTACGTAATAGAACATTTAGAGAAGGCTAATTTTGATCCAGAATTTTACCATTCTCATTTTTCAGCCATCAAAAAAGCATTCAAAGAACAGTTAAAAACTGATAAAAATTGCATATGAATACCACAGTACAAAGAAACATGTCTTTAGCGGGAGAGCCTCCAGTAGCGCTTAATTTTCTTCAAAAACTTGCTGTTATTGTAGGAATGTTTGGTCTAGGAGTTTTACTGCTAGCTATTTTTAATGTAAACTTTCCTAATAAAACCTTGTGGTTAACGCTATCTCTTAGCTCCTTAATATTTGGAGTGCTACTATTTTCCTACGGAGCCTACAATAACAAATACGCTGGAATTAAAAACGATGCTGTGTGGTTTAAATCCATTTCTTCAAGAGGCTTTTTAGCTTGGCTTTTAGGGATTGCCCTTACTGGCTTTTACATTGTTTTATACTTTTACCCACAATATCTAGGATTACGAACAGAAGGAAGTAATGTAGGGCTTATAGGATTATTTGATCCATTAAGTACGCTTTTAAGTGGTAATCCTGCCAGTCAATGGTTTGTATATGGAACGCTGTATACCGTTGCTATTCTAGCTTTCGGAATTAAATTTTTGTGGAAATATCGCCATAATCGCTATGAAGTATTACGAACAATTAGTGTGATGTTTTTTCAATTATCCTTTGCGTTTATCATTCCAGAATTAATGGCACGTTTAAATAATTCTGAAGCTTATAATATTCCGTATTACGATTTAAAAAATATTTGGCCACTAAGCTATTACAATTTTGACCAATATAGAGTTGATGGTTTCATAAGCTCCGGAGATATAGGTCTTGCTTTGCTTATATTTGGAATTGTTTCTATTTTAATTATTACTCCTATTTTAACTTATTTCTACGGAAAACGTTGGTATTGTTCTTGGGTTTGTGGTTGTGGCGGACTAGCTGAAACTTCTGGTGATTCTTTTAGACACTTGTCCGATAAAAGTTTAAAAGCATGGAAAATAGAACGTTGGTTGGTGCACAGTGTTTTGGTGTTTTCTGTATTGATGACCGTAGCTGTAGTGCATAGCTACCTCAATTATGACGCTAGTAAATACTGGCTTAATAAAGATGCTTTTTTAATAAGCGTAGCTGTTTTTCTAGGGGCATTATTTGCAGTAATCTGGTACTTTAAAAGAGACGAATTACAAAAAGATGCTCAATATGGAGCAATTGGATACTTGGCTATTATTCTCGGACTCATTGCTATTCATTATTTCAGCGGGAGTAATATCTTTATTTTCAATCCTGAAACTCTTCGTAAAACCTATTCATTTTTTATAGGTTCTATTTTTTCGGGAGTAATAGGCACTGGTTTTTATCCCATTTTAGGAAATCGAGTTTGGTGTCGTTTTGGTTGTCCTATGGCAGCAATTCTGGGACTGCAACAACGTTTATTCTCAAAATTTAGAATTACAACCAATGGTGGGCAATGTATTTCCTGCGGAAACTGCTCTACTTATTGTGAAATGGGTATTGATGTTCGTGCATATGCACAAAAAGGAGAGAACATTATTAGAGCGTCATGTGTTGGCTGCGGAATATGCTCTGCCGTTTGTCCACGAGGGGTCCTTAAATTAGAAAATGAAAGTCCCAAAGGACGTATCAACAGTGATGCGGTTTTACTAGGAAATGATGTGAATTTACTCGATTTAATTAAACAAAATAAATAATACTATAATTTCTGTGCGACTCAACATTAGATAGTATTTTTGCAACCTAATTTAGGCGATTGTAAATGAAGCTCATTAAAGTTATTATTCCTGCTTATAACGAAGAAAAATCTATTGCTCATGTTATAAATGAAATTCCTGAAGTTGTTGAGGAAGTTATTGTTGTAAATAATAACTCTACCGACACTACAGAATTTGTTGCTAAAAAAGCAGGAGCTACTGTCCTTACTGAAAATAAAAAAGGATATGGGTATGCTTGTTTGAAAGGCATGGATTACATTGCAAAACAAAAAAAACAACCTGATATTATTGTTTTTCTTGATGGCGATTATTCCGATTACCCAGAAGAACTTACCAAAATTGTTGCCCCCATTATTGAAAATGATATTGATTTTGTTATTGGCGCCCGTGTTGAAGAATTCCGCGCAAAAAACTCAATGACTCCACAACAAATTTTTGGAAATTGGCTAGCTACAACCCTTATGAGGATATTTTTTAATGCTAAGTTTACCGATTTAGGTCCGTTTAGAGCTATTAAATATAATAAGCTAATTGCTTTAAACATGGAAGATAAAACCTATGGTTGGACAGTAGAAATGCAATTAAAAGCAATAAAAAAGAACTACTCGTATGTAGAAATTCCAGTACGTTACAAAAACCGAATCGGAGTTTCTAAAGTATCTGGCACTGTAAAAGGAAGTGTTATGGCAGGTATCAAAATATTAGGTTGGATTTTTAAATATAGTTTTAAATGATTTTAGAAATTGTTTCCTATACTATTTTAGTCATCTACGTTACTTCTTTGCTGCTTATTCTTTTTTATAGTTTAACACAATTGAATTTATTGATAAACTATTTAACCTATAAAAAAGCCCCGAAAAATGAACCGAAATTTAATTTAACACAACCCGAAGAAGTTCCAAAAGTTACCATTCAACTTCCAATATACAATGAAGAATATGTAGTAGATAGATTACTTAAAAACATTATAAAACTAAAATATCCTTCTGATAAATTAGAAATTCAGGTGCTAGATGATTCTACAGATGAATCTATTACAAAAACTTCAGAAATAATAAATAAATTTCAGCAAGAAGGAGTTGATATAAAACATATCACTAGAAAAAATCGTGTTGGATTTAAAGCTGGGGCTTTGAAAGAAGGTTTAGAGATAGCTTCGGGAGAATTCATAGCTATTTTTGATGCCGATTTTCTTCCAGCTCCTCATTGGCTTCAAAAAACTGTCCCCTATTTTAAAGATCCTGAAATTGGAGTGATACAAACCCGCTGGGGACATCTTAATCGAAATTATTCTTTGCTTACCAAAATTCAAGCTTTTGCGTTAGATATGCATTTTACTATTGAGCAAGTTGGAAGAAGTGCTAAAGGTCACTTTATCAATTTTAATGGAACAGCTGGTATTTGGAGAAAAGCATGTATTCTGGACGCAGGGAATTGGGAAGGAGATACACTTACCGAAGATTTAGACCTGAGCTACCGAGCGCAAATAAAACACTGGAAGTTTAAATATTTGGAAAATGTAGAAACCCCCGCCGAACTTCCTGTTATTATTAGTGCGGCACGTACACAACAATTTAGATGGAATAAAGGAGGTGCTGAGAATTTTAGAAAAACAGTTCGTAATTTATTAGCTTCCAAAAACATTTCTAACAAAACAAAGTTCCACGGATTCATACACTTACTCAATAGTTCTATGTTTTTGTGTGCATTTCTCATTTCGGTTTTAAGTGTTCCTATTCTCTTTATAAAACAACAAGATTTTATTCCAAATTGGGTTTTCAACCTTACTGGAATTTTTATTTTAAGCACCTTAATTCTTTATGTTTGTTATTGGTTTACTTATAAAAATATCCAAGGAAAGAGTTGGAAAAACATCCTTAGCTACACCAAAACATTCCTTACTTTTTTTACTGTTATTTTAGGTTTTACGCTTCATAACAGTTTTGCGGTTATAGAAGGCCACCGAGGAAAACGAAGTGAATTTGTACGCACTCCTAAATTTAATATCAAAAATATATCAGATTCATGGAGGGGAAATAAATATATTTCTAAATCAATTTCTAGAAATATTATTTTAGAGGCCCTGCTAGTTCTCTACTTTGCTTTTGGGATATTTAGTGCCTTTAAATTGAATGATTTTAGCCTATTTCCTTTTCACTTAATGCTGGTTATTGGTTTTGGTTTTGTATTTTTCCATTCAATTAGGTCAAGAATATAAATGTTAGATTATTGGAAAGCACATAAATTTCCGTTGTTATTTGTACTTGCATCCCTTCTATTTTATGCAAGCTTTGCGTACGATTTACAACGTGCAGACACTACAAAACTTTTAGGCTTATATATAGGCCTTTTTTTCTTTTTCTATAAAATAATTCAATTTGAGAAAAATAACTTTAGGTTTCTCTTGCTATTTGGAATTGCCTCTCGATTTGTATTTTTTGCAGCAACGCCCAATTTGTCACAAGACTTTTATCGGTTTATTTGGGATGGTAAATTACTTCTAGATGGAATAAATCCCTTTCAATATACCGTTGAGCAATTACTAGCTTCCGATTTTTTTTCTGCGGAAAATTATAAAGGCTTACAAGAAGGTATGGGAAACCTCAACGCATCTCATTACAGCAATTACCCTCCTATTAATCAATTGTTTTTTTATTTAAGTGCACTGCTTGGTGGAAAAACAATTTTAGGAAATATTATCATTTTACGAAGTTTCATCATTTTATCCGACATTGGGATTTTATATTTTGGGCGTAAGATTTTACAATTATTACAGCTCCCAAAACATCAAATATTTTGGTATTTTTTAAATCCGTTTATAATTATAGAACTTACCGGAAATCTTCATTTTGAAGGCATTATGCTATTCTTCTTTGTAGTTTCCTTATACTTCCTTCTTCAGCAAAAATGGATCATAGCCGCACTATTTTTGTCTATATCTATTTCTACTAAGTTAGTGCCACTGCTCTTCTTACCACTTTTTTTACGTTGGTTTTTAAAAGATTTTCAGCAAATAAAAGGAAATGCATTTCAGCTCATCGGGTTTTATTCAATCACTATTTTAGGCTTTATTGCTTCATTTCTTCCCTTTCTCTCCTCAGAATTAATAACTAATTATACGGAAACAATTGGACTCTGGTTTCAAAAATTTGAGTTCAATGCAAGTATCTATTATATCGTTCGAGAAATAGGATTTTACAGAAAAGGTTATAATATTATCGAAACAGCAGGAACACGAATGGCCATTGGAGTATTTATTTTTATATGGCTTTTAGCATTCTTAAGAAAAAACAATCAGCCAAAAACATTGTTTATTTCCATGCTTTTGGCTGTTAGTTTTTACCTTTTTATGAGTACCACAATACACCCTTGGTATATTGCTACGCCTCTATTATTGGGTGTTTTTACTAGCTATAAATATCCAATTATATGGTCTGCGGCTACTGTGTTAAGCTACCATGCCTACGCTCATCCAGTTTTTCAAGAAAATTTATGGATTGTAACGCTTGAATATTTAATAATTTATAGCTGTTTTATATACGAAGTGTTTTTTAACAAACGCCTAATCAAGTAACTCGGAATAAGCTACAAGGTATTCAAACAAAATAAATTTAACTCATTTCAACGCAGAGTCCTTAGGCAAACTCAGGACAGGCTTTGGGGAATTAAAGCATTTTTAAATTGATAACTTCTTGTTTTGTAAGATGTCTCCAAGTCCCTCTAGGCAAGTCTTTCTTTGTAAGTCCGCCATAAGCAACTCTATCTATCTTCAATATTTCATAGTCTAAATGCTTGAAAATACGAGTAACTATCTTATTTCTATTACTGAAGATTTTAATTCCTACCTCATTTTTATTTCCTCCTTCAATAAAAGTAATCTCTTCTACTTTTACCTCTTTTTCATCAATAACCAACCCTTCTCTCACTTTATGAAGGTCTTCATGACGGAAACTTTTATCTAGGGTAACATGATAAATTTTTCTAAATCCTTGTCCTTGCGTAAGACGTTTAGAAAGCTCTATATCATTAGTAAACAATATTAATCCTGTGGAGTTTCTCTCCAACATTCCTACAGTTGCAATTCTACTTTTTGTGGAGTTTCTTACCAAATCCATTACAGTACGTTTTCCTTTTTCTTCGGAATTTCCAGTAATAAATCCTTTTGGCTTATTCAATAAAACATATGCTTTCTTCTCTGGAGTAATGTTCTGTCCATCAAATTTTACTTCATCAGACAACTTTACCTTATAACCCATTTCGGTTATAACTTCACCATTTACAGTTACATTACCAGATGCAATATAAATATCTGCATCTCTACGAGAGCAAACACCGCTATTAGCTATGTATTTATTCAATCGTATTTCATCTGGAGATAACTGACTTTTCTTCTGTGTAGGAGTATTTTTTACTGGAGCATTTCCTCTAGCAAAACTCTTACTCTTCATATTCCCACCTTGTCTTCCTGAGAACTTTTTACTACCACCACCTTGCCTACTAGAACTCTTTCCTTTTCTGGATTTATCCTCTCTACTCATAAACTTATTTTTTGCAAAGATATGGTAATCAAAATCAAATAATAAAAGATTGTCAAAAGATAATTATAATTGGAAATATTGTTGTGTTATAAAAGTTAACGGAATTTATTGGACTCCACTTATATCAAGGTTTAAATGGAATTTTCAAAATAGACCTATTGCTATTAATAAAAATGAATAAAAAGAGGATTTTAGTAATGTTTTTTCTTTAAACTACTTATTTTAGGGTAGTTAGAATTTAGTCTGGCTCTAGTCTAGAATTGTGTTGTTTATTTGTTAGCTCTAATTCCAATCCAAATACCAATGACTTCATGCTTTTCATTTCTTTTGCTCGCCCAAAAGAAACGAAACAAAGAAAAAGGCGCCTTAACCAATGAATTTGTTCGACAACGAGGTCGAAAAAACGTAACCTAAACTCTGTATTGCTGTACTCCTGATTTCAGAGCTTTCGATCACTATTCTACGGATAAGGATTTTAGCTGCGCTAGCCATCAACGCTGTTTTTAACTAGAGCATTTAGTCTTTGCTCTTTTTTATACCGAAACGGACTTGAGTTTTTACTCGGACATTAGAATTGGAAACTAAACCACCCTGTACCCATAGGTATAGAAGTTAATAACAGGCTGGAACTCTATTTCCCACAAATGCTTCTTTTATTCCCAATAAGCGCCCTCCGAAAAAAGAGAATAATATAGCTGTGGATATGTAACTGAAATTTACAGAGCCTCATAAAAAATTACATAATTCTATTTAATACCAAGTCAATATCTATTAATAAAATACTTAGCACCCCAGAAACAATGATAAACTTTAAAATATTGTGCAGTACCAAATAGTGAATTTTTGTTGTGGAGCGCCACAGAAAAAATATAAATACAACCATAAGCAACATACAGGCATAAAAGAAAATATACATATATCCAACTGCAAAAGTTGTAACTAAAAGATAAGCGGGAATTAAAGTTAATAAACTCAAACAACTTATCAATATTTTTGACATCCGCTCTCCATAAACAACTGGTATTGTTTGATAATTATGTGCAATATCTCCTTTTATATTTTCTAAATCTTTTACCATTTCTCTTATCAGAATAATAAGAAATAAGAAAATTGCGTGTACGAAAATTACATGTTGAAAGTTTTTATAATAGACAAAAACTGCAAAAAATGGAGTAATTGCTAGCGTTGCAGAAACGAAATTCCCAATAAAAGGAATTTTCTTCAGTTTATGTGAATATAACCATATCCCAAAAATGTAAAGTGAGAAAAAAACTACTGCTCGGAACGACACATAGCTAGCAAAAATAACCGATATAAAATTCAGTATAAAATAAGTTGATAATTTGAATCGCTGACTTACCAATCTATCTAACATTGTTTTTGTAGGACGATTAATTAAATCTTTCTCAACATCATAAAAACTATTAATTATATATCCTGAGGCAATTGCAATAGCTGAAGCAACAACAATAGCGAATAAATTGGGATCGAATAAAATTTTCCGAACAGGAATATTAGGCGCCAAAATATAAATAGAAGTAAGGTATTGTGCAATAACAATAACCAATACATTATAGCCACGCACTACCGAAAAGAGGCTCAATAACTTTAAAAATAATAGCTTTTGCCCCCGATTAAACATAAGGAATGAGTTTTTAGAAGTTATAAACTACCTCCAATTTATGTCCTGCTAAAGCTTTCCTTGCTTTTTCAATATCTTGAGTGAATCCTAAAATGTACCCACCACCACCAGAACCGCAAAGTTTAAGATAATAATCGTTGGTATCTATTCCTTGCTTCCAAAGCTTATGAAATTGAGCAGGAATCATTGGTTTAAAATTATTCAAAACAGTATTAGAAAGGTTTTTAAGATTTCCAAAAAGCGACTTTACATCTCCCTTTAAGAAGTCGTCCACACAAGCATCTGTTTGCTTGATAAACTGGTCTTTCAACATATTTCTAAAACCTTCCTGCTTCATGTTCTCCATAAATATTTGCACCATAGGAGCAGTTTCCCCAGTAGTTCCACTATCCAATAAAAACACAGCTCCTTTTCCATCAATTGTTTGGGAAGGAATGCCAGTTGGTTCTATATTATCTTTAGAATTAATTAAAATTGGCAGACTCAAATAGCTGTTTAAAGGATCTAAACCAGAAGATTTTCCGTGGAAGAAAGACTCCATCTCACCAAAAATCTTTTTAAGTTTTAATAATTTATCTCTAGTTAAATTCTCTAATACAGTAATCTTATTTGTAGCATATTTATCGTAAATAGCAGCTACCAATGCTCCACTACTTCCTACCCCATAACCCTGTGGAATGCTACTATCAAAATACATTCCGCCAGCAACATCTTTATTTAATTTCTCTAAATCAAAAGTTACCAATTCAGGTTGTGAAGCCTCAAGCTCTGCTAAATAAATCGAAAATCGTTGAAGACTTTTATTAGATTTTTTTGCTTCCGCAGATAAATCATCACTTACTTTTAGTGCTCCATTATAGAAATTGTATGGTATAGACAACCCTTTGGAGTCTTTAATGATTCCATATTCTCCAAAGAGGAGTATTTTCGAGTAAAATAAAGGTCCTTTCATGTGTTTATTTTTTACCGTTTTTTAACGGTCACATGGAACATCCAAATAATCCTTTTACTATATGTCTAAAATTAGACATGGATGTTTCATATTCTAATACTAATGGATACTAATTAATAATTTCAATATTTTCTCCGCCAAGTATTTATAAATATAAACAATTTCAGCGGTAAAGGCAAAGTTCATTTATTATATAATGTGCTGCTTCAATAAATTATCAACTATCAATCGAGTAAGCTCCAAAACCAATTTGGTCGCAAATATACTGCTCGTTTTTACAATATGCAACGAGTTCATTTTTAATAAACTTCAAAACCTCCTCTTTTTCACTTTCTGGATATAACACATGTACATTTGCTCCTGCATCCAGCGTAAAACACACATTGGATCCAGTTGCTTTTCGAAACTCCCATATTTTATCAATAATTGCCAAGGTGTTTGGTTTCATCAAAATAAAATAGGGAATAGAGGTCATCATCATAGCATGAAGGGTTAAAGCCTCACTCTCCACTACTTCTATAAATCCTTTTATATTGCCCGTTTTAAATATTTCTATAAGCTTTGAAATATTTTTATGTGCTTGCTCAAAACGATGCTCTGCAAACGGATGACCCTCCATCAAGCTATGTCCTACGGTACTACTAACCTTTTTTTCTCCTACATCTACTAATAAAATAGTGTCTTGATAATTATTGAAAACATTGGCTACGTCTCCATCATACTTTACTCCAAATAAATCGGTGCTATTTGTTATTTGTTGATGCGCACCCCAGCCAACTAAAGGCCCTTCTATACTTCTACAAGCACTTCCTGAACCTAAGCGTGCCAAAAAAGACGCCTTTTCAGTAAAAAATGTAGTTGTAGTTTCAGGAACCAATTGCTTCTCCATACTCATTAAACACAAGGCTATTGCACTCATTCCACTTGCAGAAGATGCAATCCCACTACTATGAGGAAAAGAATTATGTGTTTCTATTTTAAAATGATAATCGGTTAAAAAAGGTAGATATTTCTCTATTCGCTTAAAGAAAGTTTCTATTTTAGGCGCAAAATCCAATTTTAATTCTCCATCTAAATACACCTCAAAACTAAAAGTATCTGTACTATTATTAGCTCTTTTTGTGTAGGACAACGTTGTCTTTGTATGGCAATTATTAAGCGTAAAACTGATAGAAGGATTTGCAGGAATTTGATGTTCCAACTTCCCCCAGTATTTTACTAAAGCTATATTACTAGGCGATTGCCAAGTAAAGCTCCCAGTTTCTAATTTGCTTTTATATGGAGATGGAATAAAACTAGCTACCGTCATTTAAAAAAAAAGTTTAGGCAAATATAACTCAAAGAAATATCCACCCCTAATTTTTATCGTTCCTATAAAACTAAAGGCCATAAAATAGGCTATCAATTGCAAGTCAACTCTCTCAAGACAAAACGTGAGACAATAAGAGAAAAATCAAAAAAAAACAAGCGTTAAAAACTGAAACCTCCCTTAATAAGTAAACTACCTCGGAATAAGCTCACGAGGCATTAGAAGAAAAAACTAAAAAACATTTCGAAGCAAGCTTCGGAGCATTCAAATCTCGATTATCGAGTAAATTACTTTGCACTAAAAATCAATTTGACACGAAATCAAAAATAAATCTTTTATTCCCTGCCTAACGGAACTCTTCTATGTTGTGAGAAAGATATATCTGTAAATTATGACAAAAAATTGTGTGAAATAATATAAAAAATAAGTTCATAACAATACTTATAAAACAAATATGAGATTTGAAAAATAAATTGTTATTTTAGTGCATATTTACGAGTGCTATGTCAAAAAAACTTACCAGAATATTAATTGCAGTAGTAGTATGTTTAGTTGTTGGCTTTCTCTCTGGATTTGCCACACAAAGCTCTGTAGACACATGGTATCCCACACTCAATAAGCCCTCTTTCAATCCTCCAAATTGGATTTTTGCCCCTGTATGGACAATCTTATATATTATAATGGGAATTTCCGCTGGAATTGTATGGGCAAGAGGTTTTTATCATTTATGGGTAAAAACAGCGTTGTATCATTTCGGATTTCAACTGTTATTTAATGCTATGTGGAGTATTGTTTTTTTTGGATTTCAAAAACCATTTTGGGCTTTACTCATCATAATAACACTTGTTGTCCTCATTTTACTTACCATTAAATGGTTTAAAGTAGTAAATAGGGTAGCTGCGTATTTGTTAATTCCTTACTTATTATGGGTTTGCTTTGCCACCATCCTAAATTTTAGCATTTGGCAACTTAATTAAGTTACTTCTGTTATTGCTTTAGCAACAATATAAGCACCCGTCCATGCATTTTGGAAATTAAATCCTCCTGTAATGGCGTCAACATTAATAACCTCACCAGCTAGAAACATATTCTTACAAATTTTACTTTCGTAGGTTTTAAAATTAATTTCTTTTAAATCTACTCCTCCAGCAGTTACAAACTCTTCTTTAAATGTACTTTTCCCATTCACATCAAATGTGGCCTCTGTAAGTTCTT
The DNA here is from genome assembly GCF_056857615.1 of Galbibacter sp. L-19. NCBI lineage: Bacteria > Pseudomonadati > Bacteroidota > Flavobacteriia > Flavobacteriales > Flavobacteriaceae > Galbibacter > Galbibacter sp. L-19. The sequence goes on along the minus strand of NZ_JBSXNL010000048.1, from coordinate 96,874 downwards.
GTGATAACTGCTGTAGTTGATTTTTATTAATTTCCGCCCATTTATGCAGATTTGTAATCCCTGAAACCTCTAATATTTTAAACCATAATCGTTTTGGAATCTCAAACGGACGCGTATTAAAAACAAGCTTTTTAGCCTCGGAAGTTTTTAATTCTTTTAAATCCGATAAAACTTCTTCCTGATTATATGTTGGTAACCAGTTTACTTGAATTTTAAACTGATAATTCTGTTCAAATAATTTACGAGCTCCCCATGCTGATAACTTTAAAATAGCAGGGCCGCTCATTCCCCAATGCGTTATTAAAAGTGGTCCTTTTGCAGTTGCTTTTTGTCCGTTTTCTAGTTTTATAGGATTATTTTTACGGTCTATTAATTTCACTTCCGCAGGAGATGAGAGTCCCATTAACCCATTAATTCGTATATCTTTGATGTTAAAAGTAAATAAAGACGGAACTGGAGATACAATTGTATGTCCAAGTGCTGCCAACTGATTCCATATTTTAGGGTTACTCCCAGTGCTGATTACAATTTTTTTTGTCTGAAAAATACCTTGTGAAGTTTCAATCTCCCATGAAGAATTTTCGGACGATAACTCTTTTATATTCTTAACTCCACAGCTGGTATTTACTTTTATACCTAACCGCTCTGTTTCTGCTAAAAAACAATCGATAATAGTTTGTGAAGAATCACTTTCTGGAAACATGCGCCCGTCTTCTTCAATTTTCAAAGCAACCCCTCTGTCTTCAAAAAAAGCAACCGTATCCCCGCTACAAAATGTATGAAAAGGACCTCTAAGTTCTTTCTCCCCTCTAGGATATGATTTTACTAATTCATTGGGAACAAATTCAGCATGCGTAACATTACAACGTCCGCCACCAGAAACTTTAACCTTGGTGAGTACTTCCTTTCCTCGCTCCAAAATAACTACTTTTAATTGCGGATTATGGGTTGCAATTTGTATGGCCGAAAAAAAACCAGCAGCGCCACCTCCTACAATTATCACATCGAATATCATGGCGCAAAGATACAGTTATTTTGAGTTTAATAGTTGATAGTTGATAGTACAAAAATTGATGAATTATAGGAAACAAGAATAAAGATGCTTCTCTGTTCTCTTATCTCCCGCATACTTTGTAATGAATACTTAATTCTGCTAACTGCTACTGAAAACTGTACACTACTCTTCAGACTCCCGATTATTTATTCCCGCATAAAGCATACTTTATACTTTGTACTCCGTACTCTATACTTAATACCGCCTATTATTCACTAATTCGTTCAGGAAAATCGGTTATAATCCCATCAACTTTAAAAGATTTCATTTTAGAAATATCGACTGGCTCGTTAACCGTCCACGGATATATTTTAAAATTTTTAGCATGCATTTTCGCTACATTCTCAGCGTTTAAGCTTTTATATGAAGGGTGAATAGCAACAGCATTTAGCTTTTCACCTTCTGCTATTGCATCATCAATTTTTTTACTGACTAAAATTCCAATTGGCATTTCTGGGTTTAAGCGATGTGTTTCTTCTAGCTCTTCCCATTTAAAGCTCGAAATGATAAAATCGGAGTTTTCCCATCCTTTTTCAGTTATGTACTGCTGAAGAATTTTATGGACAGGAACTGCTGTATTTGATCCTTTTAATTCTATATTGAGCACTACTCTTTTATCAATCAAATCCAAAACCTCATTTAAAGTTGGAATTTTCACTCCTCCTTCTAAAGACAACGTATCTAAAGTTAACTTTGTATAATTCTCTATAGAACCTGTAGCTTCTGTTAAACGGTCTACTGTATCGTCATGAAAAACAATTATAGAACCATCTGCAATTTTAAAAACATCTATTTCTATGGCGTCGGCTCCAAGAGCTATTCCTTTTTCTATGGAAGGTAAACTGTTTTCAACCACATGCCCTCGGGCACCTCTATGTCCAATAATAATGGGTTCTTGCATCTGACTATAACTTTGAAAAAACACTAACAGTGCTCCTAAAACAACTACTTTTTTTATCATTTTTATACAAATAAATATATCTTGAATAATTGATTTTTAAATATTTTATATGATTACAAAAAAATCACTCTCTCTTAAAAGCTGTTGCTTTATTTATTTTCCTTTGTGAAGGTTATTATTTTAGTCATAATTAATCCTTCCATAAGGGTTTCATATAAAATTTAGAGCTTAAAAATAAATGATTCTAAAGGAGCCAACGATACATTTATAAAACCTTCACCATTTCTTAATATTAGCTTGTTATTTTGTTGATATAACAAGTCCTCTAATTCATAGGTATTTTCCGATAACCCCCATAGAGAAATGATATCTTGAGGAATTCTAAGTTCAAACTGATGCGAAACTTCTGTATCAAAATTAGTAACCACAATTAGCTTTTCTTCCTTAGAGAATCTAACAAAAGAAAAAACACGGTGGTTATAATTTTTGGTATGTTCTTTATTATAATAATGAATTTCTCGACTCTCCCCAGTAAGGGCATCATTACTTATGGCAATATTCAATAAGCGTTTGTAAAAGTTACGCAACGATTTTTCTTCTTCGGTTGATTGTCCGCCATCAAATTTTCCTTTATTCATCCATCTTTGGTGGGCTGGAACTCCAATATAGTCAAAAATGGAAGTCCTACTTGGATCGCCAAAACCAGCATCCTCAGCGCCAGGCTCCCCCAATTCTTGTCCAAAATAAATCATTAACGGAGACGTTCCAATTGTTGCTAAAACCGTCATTGCAGGTTTTGCAGTATTAGCATTTCCAACAAACTCAGGACTCGCAATACGCTGTTCGTCATGGTTTTCAAGGAAATATAGCATATGAGATTCGATATCATTATACTTATTCCGAACAACTGGAATATGGTCTGTCCAGCCATAGCCTTTCATAATATGCTTCAACGAATCGTACATATCAACCTTATCATACAGATAATCCATTTTCCCTAAACGAATGTAATCTCGATATAAATCAGGATTGTACACTTCCGCCATTAAAAAGGCATCTGGATTTTTCATTTTGATTGCAGAATTCATATAACTCCAAAACTCTACGGGCACCATTTCTGCCATATCATAACGGAATCCATCAACCCCAAAATCAAGCCAATACAAGGCAATATCTTTAAACTTTACCCAAGAGGAGGGCACCTCTTTTCCTTGCCAGAATTCAAAGTGTTTTTTATAGGACTCGCTATCAAAATTTTCTGGTAACGTATCAAATTCTCTATGTCCTTCTGGAGATACTCCATAATTTACTTTTACCGTTTCATACCAATCGTTTTGATCTGGCTTAGAAGCTCTAGACCCATTTCCTGTCCATTTAGCAGGATTTTCATCAAATTCTCCATCAATTAAAGCATTTGCTTCTCCTCCAAGTGGCAAATATCCATCTCTCCAATCTGGAAGAGAAAAAGCTTCGTTTGGCGAATAATAAAAGTTATTATTTTTATGATAAACAACCGAGGTATCATCAGAAGCTCCAAAACTTTCTACACCTTCTGGATTGCTAATTCCCTCGTAATCTCGAGCCACATGATTGGGAACAATATCAATAATTACTTTTAAATTCTTGTGGTGAGTACGATCAATAAGCTCCTTAAATTCTGTTAACCTATTTGCGGGATTGGTTGCTAAATCAGGATTTACATTGTAATAATCTTTTACCGCATAAGGAGAGCCTGCACGCCCTTTTACCACCTCTGGGTCGTCATTAGAAATTCCATACTCCGTATAATCATTCACTAAAGCATGATGCGGAACTCCAGTATACCAAATATGCGTTATTCCTAAATCTTTAATTTCCTGCAAAGCTTTATCGGTAAAATCGGCAAATTTACCAACTCCGTTTTCCTCAATAGTCCCCCATGGTTTATTGTTGGTATTAGTATTTCCAAACAAGCGTGTAAACACTTGATAAATTACAATTTTTGAAGGTTTTACCTCCTTAGTTTCTTCCATTGTTTTTGTATTAGAACAAGCAACAACTAAAGATACTAAGATTATAAAAAGGAAGGTGCTTTTTAGTTTTATCATTTTACAAAACTTCAATAATATAACTCGTTTTCCCAGCTATTTCCAGTTTTTCTTCTAAAGAAAAATTCTTTTCAGAAATAATATCTTTCCCTTGTTTAGCCTCTTTTAAATTTTCTTTAAAGCGACTCAAATCTAAGCTACGGTTTTCACTACTATTATTAACAACTACCATTACCGTTTGGTTTTCATTACTTCGAAAATATACATACACTTCATTCTCTGGGAGGTATTGTGTTGTTTTTCCTGAATGAATTACCTCCTTATTTTTTCTCCAATTAAAAAGCTTCGAAGTAAAATTAAAATACTCATTTTGCGTTGCGGTTCGTCCGGAGGATAAAAATGCATTGTTAGAATCTCCTTCCCATCCGCCAGGAAAATCTCTTCGGATATCGCCATCCCCTTTTCCTTTGTCGCCTTTCATTCCTATTTCCGAACCATAATATAATTGTGGAATCCCTCGAACGGTAGCCATTAAGGTCATAACCAATTTATAATCTTCTATATTTTCATAAATTTGATTGATACGTCCTGTGTCGTGATTTTCAGCAAAAACAAGAATATTATCAATATCAGGATATAAAAAATCGTTTACAAAATTTTCATATAACTGAATCGTTCCTTTATCCCACGACGGATTTTCCTCATTAAAAACGCTAGTAACAGCGTCGTGCAACGTAAAATCCATTACACTCGGTAAATGCGTGTTATAATTTTGAATAGCTCCTACTTTACTATCCTTTTGCCAATAGGCAATTTGAGCTTGATCGTGCAGCCAAATTTCTCCTACAATATTAAAATTTGGATACTCATCCATAATAGCTTTAGTCCAAGTTGCAACTCCCTCTTTATCGTTATAAGAATACGTATCCACTCTAAAACCGTCTAAATTGGCATACTCAATCCACCAAATAGCATTTTGAATTAAGTAATTTAACACCAACGGATTTTGCTGATTTAAATCGGGCATCGTTTTTACAAACCACCCATCCATGCACATTTTATAATCAATTTCCGAAGCATTTGGATCCATTTGCGTACTCATTCGGTAATTTGTTTGCGCATACCCAGGAAATTGATGAATCCAATCGTAAGTAGGTAAATCTTTAATCATCCAATGCTCCACTCCCCAATGATTCACCACATAATCCATAATAAGTTTCATTTCTCTTTTATGCAGTTCACTCCCCAATTTTTTATAATCTTCGTTAGTTCCGTAACGGGCATCAATTTTGTAAACATCGCTTTGTGCATAGGTATGATATGAGTATTTGGCATCGTTATCCTCACAAAGTGGCGTACTCCAAATTGCAGTTGCTCCAAGATTTTCTATATAATCTAGGTGTTGAATAATTCCATCAATATCGCCTCCATGACGACCACCTTGCTCTTCTCGGTTTGCTTTTTCTGTTAATGCTGAATTGCTATCGTTAGTAGGGTCTCCATTAGCAAAACGGTCTGGCATTACTAAATAAATCATATCAGAGGAGTCGAAACCTTTTCGGTTGGCTGAATTTTCACGTCTCGACTTTAATGCGTACTCCTTACTATCAACAATTTTTTTTCCTTTTTTAAAATTGATCGTATAATTTTTTGCTGAAGCATTTTCAGTTTCAATAGTAACAAACAGATAGTTTGGATTCTCGGTTTTTTTAACCTCTTTGATTTCTAATCCGTCAATTTCTGGCGTTAAAGAAGAAATATTATCTCCATATACCATTAATTGAAGTTCTGTTTTCTGCATTCCACTCCACCAAAATGGTGGCTCAATTTTTTTTATTTGTGCTTGCAGTGAAACACTTAAAAAAACAAATACTATTGTGATAATAAAAGAATTTTGATTTTTCATCTGTTACTATTTATTGTTTTTGAATGGTCCGATGGAATGCCCTTGATTATCATATTGGTTGGTTTCCAAATTTGTTAATGGGCAATTCACAAGACTATCTTTAAGTTAATTATTTTATTTACAGTATTTTACATACCCCATAAAGAACACTACCTCTCAAAACCTTTGCTTTACTCATCTCCTTTTGTAGAGGTAACTATTTTGTTTATTACAAATCCCTAAAATCAGGTGCTCTCTATTTTTCTATAATACTAATAGCAAAACCTCCTCCTGGTGCTGAAGTAAGCGTTAACTTTGACGTATTAGTTACTGTTTGTTTTGTAATTTTATATGCCTGCGGATTGGTTTTATAATGAGCATCTTTAGCATCAGCATAAATAATAGCTTCGTATTTTTTTCCTTCCTCTAAAAAATCCAAAGAAATTTTTGTGGTACGAGACTCCAAGCCATTTACATTTCCTACAAACCAATTATTAGTTCCTTTGGCTTTACGCGCAACGGTAACATATTTTCCAGGCGCTGCTTCTAAGTATTCACTCTCATCCCAATCTACAGCTACGTCTTTTATAAACTGAAAAGCATCTAGAAAACGGTTGTAATTTTCTGGAATATCGGCAGCCATTTGCAACGGACTATACATGGTTACGTACAATGCCAATTGATTGGCAATAGTTGCATTTAAATGCGAGTTGTTATTCGGATTCATTTTACTGATATCCATTTCGAAAATTCCTGGTGTATAATCCATCGGACCACCAATTAAACGTGTAAAAGGCAATACCGTTACATGGTTTGGTTTTGAACCTCCAAAAGCTTGGTATTCGGTTCCTCTAGCAGATTCGTTTCCTATTAAATTTGGATACGTACGTGCAATTCCTGTTGGACGAACTGCCTCATGCGCATTTATCATAATCTTATAATTGGCTGCTTTTTCTAATGCGTATTGATAATGATTTACAATCCACTGATTGTAATGATTTTCGCCTCTTGGCAAAATATCTCCTACATATCCAGTTTTTACAGAGGTATATCCGTGGTCATTCATAAATTTATAAGCTGCATCCATATGGCGCTCATAGTTTCTAACAGAGCTTGACGTTTCATGGTGCATCATCATTTTAATTCCTTTTGATTTGGCGTATGCATGTATTTCTTCCACATCAAAATCTGGATAGGGCGTTACAAAATCAAACACATAATCTTTAGATTTTCCAAACCAATCTTCCCAACCTACATTCCATCCTTCCACTAAAACAGCATCAAACCCATGCTTTGCAGCAAAGTCGATATATTTTTTTACATTTTCAGTATTGGCGCCATGGGTTCCATTGGGAGTAGCTTTAGAATAATCTGTTTCTCCTAATTTAATAGAAGGAAAATCGTTGGTATATGCCCAAGAACTTTTTCCTGTAATCATTTCCCACCAAACCCCAACATATTTAACTGGCTTAATCCACGAAGTATCATCTATTTTAGAAGGCTCGTTTAGGTTATAAGTCATTTTAGAATTCAGAATATCACGCGCATCGTCACTAGCAATTATGGTTCTCCAAGGCGTATTAAATGGCGCTTGCAAATATCCTTTATCTCCATTTGCATCTGGAGTTAACCACGATTCAAAAACCATGTTTTTATCATCCAAATTAAGATGCATTGTAGAATAATTAATCAGAGCCGCCTCGTGTAAATTAATGTACAATCCGTTATCGGTTTTCATCATTAAAGCGGTTTGTACGCCTGTTGGAGAAAATGGTTGTTGAGAAGCATTTGGAGTAATAGCATCTTCCATTTCTTCACGAATTTCAGACAACTTAGATTCGGTATAATCATACTCCTGCGTATCATAATCTCCAGGAATCCAAAAAGCAGTATGATCTCCAGCCATTGCAAACTGGGTGTGCTCCTCCTTAATAACAAAGTACACTAAGTTTTCTTGCTGAGGAAACTCATAACGGAAACCTAGTCCGTCATTAAATAAACGAAAACGAATCCTCATTTTTCTAGCAGTTTCTGCTTGTTTTAAGGTTACCGCTAGCTCATTATAATGATTTGTAATTTCTGAAACTTCTCCCCAAACTGGTTTCCAAGTCTCATTAAATGTATTGGTTTGAGTGTCTTGAATAGAAAAATTATTAACCAACGATTTTTCATCATTTTTCAACTCAAAACCAAGTTTACTTTCCTTTATTATTGCTTGTCCTTTATAGGTTAATTTATAAGTTGGCGTTCCGTCTTTCAGCAAAGAAAAATCCATAACGAAATTTCCGTCAGGCGATTTTAATTCTTGCGCAGAGAGACTACTTATCACCATCAAACAAGCGCATATATTTATTAGTATTTTTTTCATATTGTGTTTTTTTAACGTCATGCTGGATTGTGTTAACTAAACTTCGACAAGCTCAGTTTGACAAGCTCAGTTTGACAAGCTCAGTTCGACAATAATTCAACAGAATCAATTTAACAATAACCCGCCAAGCATTGTACACCAATATCTCGACGAGTTCAGTTTGACATTAATTTATATGGTTGTTGAAGTTGCTTTTACCTCAACTTCTTTTCCGTTCAATTCAATTTTTAAATCCTCTTCTCCTACAACTGTAAATGTAGTTTCTTGATGACTCACATCTACTTTTACAATACTTCCTCTAAAATTAACTTTAAAAGAAAAAGCTTTCCATTGTTTTGGAATCCGAGTTTCAAAAGTTAGGTTTCCATCTTTAATTCTCATTCCTCCAAAACCTTCAACAATACTCATCCAAGTACCCGCCATAGAAGTAATGTGTAACCCTTCATGAACCTCTTTATTATAATCGTCTAAATCCAATCTAGAGGTACGTAAATAAAAGTTATAAGCCTGTTCCATTTTATTTAAAACAGCAGCTTGAATACTGTGAACGCAAGGCGATAACGAAGATTCATGCACCGTAAAAGGCTCATAAAAATCGAAATGACGTGCCAATTCTTCTTTACTAAAATGGGCTTCAAAAAAGTAAAATCCTTGTAAGGTATCTGCTTGTTTTATGTAAGGCGAACGCAAAATTCTATCCCAAGACCATTTTTGATTTATTGGTCGCTCGTCTTTTGAAAGATTTGCTACGGTAATTAATTCTTTATCCAAAAATCCATCCTGTTGTAAAAATACTTGATGCTCTTCACTGTAAGGAAAATACATATTTTGAGCAACTTCCAACCATTGTTTTATTTCTTCAGAAGAAAGCTTTGCTTTTGAAATAACTCGTTCGTAATCTGAAGCATATTCCAACTTTACTTTCTCAATATTTTCGGTAGCATATTCAATACACCACTTTGCAATATAATTTGTAAACCAATTGTTGTTTACGTTGTTTTCGTATTCATTAGGCCCCGTAACTCCAAGAATTACATATTTATTTTTAGCTGTTGAAAAGTTAGCTCTTTGGTGCCAAAAACGAGCAATTGCTATCATTACCTCCAAGCCCATTTCTGGAATGTAACTGTAATCTCCCGAATAGCGAACGTAATTATAAATAGCATACACCATGGAACCATTACGGTGAATTTCTTCAAAGGTAATTTCCCATTCGTTATGACTCTCTTCTCCATTCATTGTTACCATTGGATACAAAGCAGCTCCATTTTTAAAGCCTAATTTCTCTGCATTTTCTATAGCTTTTGATAAATGGTTGTAACGATATTTTAAAAGATTTCTAGCTACTTTATCGTCTTTGGTAGCCATATAAAAAGGAATGCAATAAGCCTCGGTATCCCAATAAGTACTCCCTCCATATTTCTCTCCTGTAAATCCTTTTGGACCAATATTTAAACGAGCATCTTTTCCAGAATAGGTTTGATTTAAATGAAAAATATTAAATCGGATTCCTTGTTGCGCTTTTACATCGCCATCAATAGTAACATCTGCCATTTCCCAAATAGAAGCCCAAGCCTCTTTTTGCTTTTCTAGCAAGGCATCAAAACCAATTTTTGAAGCATTGCTTAGCACTTTTAATGAAGCTTCTACAAGATTTTCTGCTTTATAATTTAAAGAAGTAACATAGCCTCCCATTTTTTCAATTGCAGCAGTTTCTCCTTTTTTTGCTTCAATAGTATATGAAAAAGCAGCTTTTAGCGCTTCAATATTTTCTTGTGGAGCAATGGTTAGCTTCTCATTATTCAAGAATAATGTACTAATCATTCCAGTACACACATGGTATTCTGTTTTATTGGTTTTAGAAACTACATACCCAAAATCATTTTGGGCTTCCGTTTTATAAACATCCCAGAAAGCATCGTCCCAATTAGTATCTTCATTAGTAATTCCACCATCTACGTATGGTAAAAAAGTAATTTCTGCTGAAGTATTTAGCGGTGTTACCTCATATTTTATAGCTCCTACTTCGTCTATTTCTAAACTTAAAAAACGAGTAGCAGTAACTTTTATCTGCACATTGTTTGGCAAAGTAGCTTTAAAACTACGTTGATGCCATCCTTCTTTCATATTTAATTCTCTACGGAAATCTTCAACCGATTTACACGTATTTAAATCTAACATTTCACCATTAACTAGCACGTTAATTCCTATCCAATTTGGCGCATTAAGTACTTTAGCAAAATACTCTGGATATCCATTTTTCCACCAACCAACACGAGTTTTATCAGGATAATAAACCCCTGCTATATAACTCCCTTGGAAAGTAGCACCAGAATAATGCTCTTCAAAAGTTGCACGTTGCCCCATAGCACCGTTTCCAATACTAAATAAACTTTCAGACGACTTTACTTTTGCTGGCTGAAATCCTTCTTCTATTAATGACCATTCGTTTGGTACAATATAATCCTGATTCATTTTTATTTAGGTTGAAGTGTTTTTAAAAAATTAAATGTTATTTCTGTGAAGCTCGAAAAATTATAATCGGCTTCTCTTAAGTTTTGTTCGTTTCCTAATCCTATTGAGATCATTCCTGCTGTATTTGCTGCTTCTATTCCTGCTTCGGCATCTTCAAAAACAATACAGTTATTTGGAGCTACATTAATTTTTTCTGCAGCAATTAAAAACACCTCTGGATTAGGTTTTGCTTTGGTAACGCTATTTCCATCAACTATAACGTCAAACAGATCCATTATACCTACCTTTTGTAAGATTTTAGGAGCATTTTTACTAGCCGATCCCAATGCAATTGGATACCCTTCTTTTTTAATCTCTGCGAGGATCTCTTTTATGCCAGGCAAAATATCTGCTGCTGTCATTTTATCAACATACGTTAGATAATCGGCATTTTTATTGGCTGCTAACTCATCAAATTTCTCTTGAGAAACTTCTGCATTAGCCCAGTTCAATATTTTCTTTAAGGAGTCTACTCTACTTACCCCTTTAAGTTGTTCGTTTTGTTGGTGTGTAAGTTCAAAGTTAAATTCGGCAGCCGCTTTTTTCCACGCTAAAAAATGGAACTTAGCAGTATCTACAATAACGCCGTCTAAATCAAATATAAATCCTTTTTCTTCCTTCATTTTAATTTCTTTTAAAACAAAGACTAATATTTTAGAAATACTAATCTATGGTATATGCAATAGCTTTTTTATTAACGATAAGTAGGTTTGCCAATCCGGCTAAAATCAAGCAAATTCCAGCAACAATCATGGAATAAATAGTTTCTTCTCCTATTAATTTATAGGCATAATTTATACCTCCTATTGCAGCTATTATCTGCGGAAGCACAATAAACATATTAAAGAGTCCCATGTAAACGCCCATCTTATTAGCATCGATAGAACTGGATAACATAGCATAAGGCATTGAAAGTATACTTCCCCATGCAATTCCAATTAATATAAAACTGATATATAAATAAGAAGGATCAGGAACATAATACATAGATATAAATCCAATCCCTCCTAAAATCAAGGAAGCCATATGGGTATATTTACGGTTTACACGCTTTCTGGAGGCATAAAAAGTTAGCAACAAAGCAAAAACCATGGAAGAAAGTCCGTAAACCCCCATTGCAGAACCTACATTATCTGAGGCATCTTGATATTTTTTATTGGCAACATTAAAGGCTGTTTGCTGTGCTACCTCTTGAAAATTAAAAGCTGTTTCTACGGGAGCTGGTGCGTTATAAACATGCTCGGTAAGAGCTGGCATTGCAAGGCTCCACATGGTAAAAAATGCAAACCAGCTAAAAAACTGAATCACTCCTAACTTAATCATGGTAGGAGGCATATTCCCAATATTTTCAATAATATCTCTTACAAAATGTCCTTTTGTTTCAGCTTTCATTTTGTTAAAAGCCTCCATGTCTTCCGGCGGATATTCGTCCGTAGTAAAAATGGTATAAAGAATACTGGTTATAAAAACAAGAGCTCCAATAGCAAAGGCTATTTTAACCGACATAGGGACTATTCCTGGTGCGGCTTCATTGCTTACTCCTAAGTAATTAACCAACCATGGCAAATTACTAGCCACCCAAGTACCAATACCTATAATAAGTGTTTGCACAACAAAACCATATGAACGTTGCGACTCATGTAATTTATCGGCAACGAGCGCTCTAAAAGGTTCCATACTTACATTAATGGAAGCATCTAAAACCCATAGGAGACCTGCTGCAACCCATAATGCTGGAGAATGAGGTACTATAAATAAGGCTATAGAACTTAAAATAGCTCCAATAAGAAAATAGGGTCGGCGTCTACCTAGTTTGGAATGCCAAGTTTTATCACTTAAATACCCTATAATGGGTTGAATTAACAAACCTGTGAGGGGAGCTGCAATCCATAGAAGAGGAATATTGTCTTTTTCAGCACCGAGTGTCTGAAAAATACGAGACATAAACCCTCCTTGAAGAGCAAAACCAAATTGAATTCCTAGAAAACCGAAACTCATGTTCCAGATTTCCCAGAAACCTAAAATACGCTTTTTCATTATCGTAATGTGTTAGTTTATTATACGATAAGCGCTATGACTTATCAAAGCTTAATTTAAATTGAGAAGTAAAAATATAAACTTTGACGGCTGCAAGATAGTATTTTAGCAGATAAGAAACTAATAGTCTTACTATTAAACTTTAACAACTACGAAAACTACTAGATAGGTTTCGTAGATTCTCGTTCTAGAATAGAGGTTTTTATAACCTCTGTTTTAAAACTCGATTCATCATCATTTGTTTCAAGTCGGTCGATTAACATTTTAGCTGCTTTTTCTCCCATTTCAAAACCATGCTGAATAACAGTGGTAAGAGTTGGGTAAGAATATTTAGATAAAATTCCGTCGCTAAAACCTATAAAACTCATTTCTTGAGGGATCTTAAATCCGCGGTTATGCGCTTCTCTCATTGCTACCACGGCATATAATTCGTTCACCCCAAATACAGCATCAAATTTTTCAGTATCAAAAAGATGCTTCACTTTTTCGTCTAATTCTTCTACTTTATCAACCTTTACAATTAAATTTTCATCTAATTCAATTCCAGCATCATAAAGTGCATTTACATAGCCTTGCGTACGGAGTTTCCCTATAGAAATATAATCGGCTGTAGTAATTAAAGCAATACGTTGACAACCCGAATAAATTAAATGTTGAATGGCATTATAAGAAGCTCGGGCATCGTCTATTATAATTTTATCACAATAAATTTCGTCGGAAGTTCTATCAAACATCACTAAAGGCATTCCTTGATTAATTACTTCCCGTAAGTGATGAAAATCCTTCTTTAAGAGCGTTTCTTTTGAAAGTGATAATAAAAACCCATCTATTTGTCCATTAGCCATCGTTTCCATATTAATCACTTCTTTATCAAAAGATTCGTTGGACAAACAAACAATTACATTATAACCGAGCTCATTTGCCTTCTTTTCGATTCCACTAATAATTAACGTAAAAAAATGATGGACAATTTCAGGAATAATTACTGCTATATTCTTAGTTTTTTTGTTCTTAAGACTCAGCGCAATATTGTTAGGTTTGTAATTATAGAGTTTGGCAAAAGCTTGTACTTTCTCAATAGTATCTTTACTAATTTCAGAGCTATTACTCATTGCTTTAGACACTGTAGAAATAGAAACATCTAGCTCTCTAGCTATCTCTTTAATTGTAATTTTTTTCTTCATTATATAGCAGAAATTAGATTTTAATATATGCAAAAATACATACAATAATTGCTCTTTTCCAATTTAAGCACAGAATTCTGCTTTTATGAAAAATTAAACTATTCACAATAATCCACTTCATTTATTATGAATAGTAAAATTAAAGTCTATGAATAGAGCTTTCTGTTAAAAAATAAAAAGTTCTCAACACTAAAACGTTTTCGTGACCCTCCAAACGAACTCCAACGTTTTCTTTACTCAAATTTTACATAGTTTTAACGCCGAGAAGTAAAAATATAAGCTAACAATTATCAAAACTATTTTACAATTTCTTATGAAAATAATTAAAAAAATAAGCCTACTAATGTTCCTAATACCGGTATGCATTTTTGCGCAACAATCGGTTAGTGGAGTTGTTACAGACGCTTCAACAAATACCCCAATTCCAGGTGTAAATGTTGTAATAAAAGGAACAACTACAGGAACAACTACAGATTTTGATGGTCAGTTTACCATTAATGCTGAAAATGGCACAGTTATTCAATTTTCTTATATCGGTTTTAATACACAAGAAAAGCCTGTAACGGGAGCAACTATGAATGTTGTACTAACAGAAGATACCCAACAACTAGACGAAGTTGTAGTTATTGGGTATGGTTCCGTAAAGAAAAAAGATGCTACTGGAGCTGTAGACCAAGTTTCTACGGAAGATTTTAACCAAGGACCTGTTTTAAATGCAGGGCAATTAATTACAGGTAAAATTGCCGGGGTATCTGTTACTTCTGGTGGTGGAGCCCCTGGTGAAGGTCAGAATATTGTAATTCGTGGACAAGGATCTTTATCGCTCAACAGTTCGCCTTTATACGTAATAGATGGGGTTCCAATTGCAGATAGTGGCGTTGGAGGTGCTAGAAGTCCGCTAAACTTTATCAACCCTAATGATATTGAAAGTATGACGGTTCTTAAAGATGCATCGTCTACGGCAATTTATGGAGCTAGAGCTGCCAATGGAGTAATTATGATTACTACCAAAAAAGGAAAAGGCAACGATTTTAAATTTAGCTATTCTGGTTCTACAACCCTTTATACCCCTACAAATTATGTAGATGTTATGGATGCCAATGAGTTTAGAACTCTCGTAAATGAAGTAGGAAGTGCAGATGCAATTAGTCGTTTAGGAGCTAGCAACACAAACTGGCAAGATCAAATCTATGGCGATGCTTTTGGATTTGAACACAACCTTAGTACCACAGGAAATATTGCTGGCTTTATGCCCGTAAGAGCTTCTATTGGGTATACCGACCAAGATGGTGTTTTACAAGGGGATAACTTTGCTAGAACTACAGCATCTATTAATCTACGTCCATCTTTTTTAGATAATCATTTAAAAGTTGAGTTAAATGGACGCGGTTCGTATACCGAAAACAAGTTTGCCAATAGGGATGCTATTGGGACGTCTGTAGATTTTGACCCAACACAAGCTATTTATGACGAAAACTCTCCTTTTGGCGGTTACTTTACTTGGCTAAACAACGATAATGTTCAAAATAGTTTAGCGCCAACAAACCCTGTTGCCTTAGTTAATTTAAAAGATGATACTGCGGAAGTAAGAAGATTTATTGGAAATGCTAAAGTTGACTATAAACTTCATTTCTTTCCAGATTTAACAGCTACTGTAAATGTAGGATTGGACAAAAGTAATAGTCACGGAAGAACAATAGTTTCAGATCAAATGCCTTCTTCTCAATTAGACTGGAACGGATCTTTTTCTAATTACACAAACGAAGCTACCAATAAATTATTCGACGCTTACGCTACTTATTCAAAAGAAATTGATGTTCATTCCATAACTGCTGTAGCTGGATATTCTTATCAGAGTTTTGAAAATGATAATTACAGTTTCGATAGTGAGGCAGAAGAAGAAGGAAACAACCCTATTAGAATTGATAAATGGAGAAGTGTTTTACTTTCTTACTTTGGAAGATTTAATTACAACTTCGATAACAGATATTTAGTTACTGCAACTTTAAGAGCAGATGCTTCTTCTAAATTAAATCCAAACGACCGTTGGGGATATTTTCCTTCTGTAGCAGTAGCTTGGAATTTAAACAACGAAAGTTTCTTAGAAGATTCAGAAGTAATAAACCAATTAAAATTAAGAGTTGGATATGGTGAAATTGGAAATGTAAATGGTTTAGGAGATTATAATTTCCTAACTAAATATACAGCCAGTAGAACCAATGCAAATTACCAATTAGGAGATGGCTTTTACCAAACCTATAGACCAGAAGAATACAATGAAAACTTACGATGGGAAGTTGGTAAAACGCTCAATGTTGGAGTAGATTACGGATTTTTTAACAATAGAATCTCTGGTTCTGTAAATGCTTATTTAAAGAAAACAGAAGACTTAATAAGTTTTGTAACTGTAGACCCATTTACAAATTTCTCTAACGGTATCGACAAAAATATTGGAGATATGGAGAACAAAGGAATTGAGTTTGAACTAAATGTTGTCCCAGTACAAACCGATACTTTTAATTGGAGTATTGGTTACAATATTTCTGTTAATAGCAATGAAATTACCAATCTTCCAGATCAAGTAGAAGTAGGAGGAATTAATGGTGGAACTGGTAATAATATTCAGCTACATAAAGAAGGATACTCTCCTTTTAGCTACTGGGTATACAAACAAGTCTATAATGAAGCTGGAGCTCCAATTGAAGGCGCTTATGTAGATAGAAATGGTGATAACCAAATAAACGACGACGACCGTTATTTATACAAAGACCCTTATGCAGATGTTATTATGGGTTTAAACACCAATTTAAACTACAAAAATTGGGATTTAGCGGTGGTTACAAGAGCAAATATTGGAAACTATGCCTATAACAATATGGCCTCTAGTAAAAGCTATGAATTAAGGGCTACTGAAAATAGCATTCTTACTAATTTACATAGAGATTACTTTAATTCTAGATTCCAATCAATTACGGAAACTAATTTACAAAGCGATTATTACATCCAAGATGCTTCCTTTATTAAAATTGACAATATCACTTTAGGATACACTTTACAAGATGCTATTCCAAACACAAGTTTACGTTTTTACGGTTCCGTACAAAATGTAGCCACTTTTACAGATTATGACGGACTAGACCCTGAAATTGGTGGAGGTATCGACAACAACTTCTACCCAAGACCTAGATCTTTTGTATTTGGTGTTAATCTTAATTTTTAATCAGAATTTACAATGAAAAACACATATAAATTACTCATCGCATTATTGGCAACTGGAACCATTATGGTTTCTTGTCACGACGACCTTGATCAAACTCCTATCGATCCAGATAGTTTTACAGAGCAAGATGTTTTTGCTAATGCAGACGAAGCAAAAGGGGCACTAGCCAAACTATATGCTAGTTTAGCCCTAACTGGGCAAGAAGGTCCTGCTGGAGATGCAGATATTACAGGTATAGACGAAGGTACTTCTCAGTACACAAGAATGCTTTTTAGTTTAAACGAATTAACTACAGACAATGCCGTTGTAGGTTGGGGAGATCCTGGTTTACCAAATTTACACGCCATGAGCTGGAATGCAAGCAACGACTTTGCTACGGCAATGTACTATCGTTTGGCGCAAGAGGTTTCTTTTTGTAATTCTTTTATTGAAAAAGCTACTCCGCTAAACGATACTCCAGAAGTTGCTTCTTTTATTGCTGAAGCAAGATTTCTTAGAGCTTTTGCCTATTACAATTTAATAGATTTTTATAGTGATGTTCCGCTGGTTACAGTTGTTTCTACCGATTTACCAGAACAAAACACAAGAGCTGAGATTTTCAGTTTTATTGAATCAGAATTAACAGAAATAGAAACTTCTCTTAAAGAAAGTGGCGCTAATGAATATGGACGTGTAGATCGAGTTGCTGCTTGGGCTTTATTGTCAAAACTTTATTTAAATGCCGAAACTTGGATTGGAGAAGCTAAATATACAGAAGCAATTACTTATTCAAACAAAGCTATAAATTCTACTTATGCTTTAAACACAACAGATGCCAATGGAAATGGTTCTGCCTATGATGAACTTTTCTTAGCCGACAACGATTCTAATGGAGCACAAAATGAATTTATTTTTGCACTGAATTTCGACGGAAATCAATCAAGAACCTATGGAGGTACTACCTTTTTAGTACACGCAGCTGTTGGAGGTTCTATGGAGCCTGCAGAGTTTGGTGTTAATGGCGGGTGGGCTGGCCTACGTACTACAAAATCTTTAGTTGAAAAATTTCAAACCTCAATTACAAATTCTGACGACGATGGAAATCCAATTGAGTGGGCAGACTCTAGAGCAATGTTCTACACCGATGGACAGTCGTACGAAATTAACACTATTGCTAATACTTTCACAGACGGTTATGCAATTACTAAATTCAAAAATATCGACTCTCAAGGAAATGCTGGGAGTGATGAAGGAGGAGATTTTGTAGACACCGACCTCCCAATTATTAGAGTTGCCGAAATCTATTTAAACTACGCAGAGGCTGTTGTTAGAGGCGGATCTGGAGGCGATTTAAATACGGCTACAAATTATATCAATCAAATTAGAGCACGTGCTTTTGGAAATAATTCTAACAATGTTTCTAGCAGCAATTTAACCCTTGATTTTCTTCTAGATGAAAGAGCTAGAGAATTATACTGGGAAGGTCAACGTAGAACCGATTTAGTTCGCTTTGGATATTTTACTTCAGGAAGCTACCTATGGCCATTTAAAGGTGGTGCAAAGAATGGAACTGGTGTAGAAGACTACAGAAACTTATTCCCATTACCTAGTAATATTGTTTTAATCAATACAAACCTAACTCAAAACCCTGGTTACTAACCTAAACTAATTAAGATGAAACATTTATGATTAATTCTATACACACCGCAAAATGATTTTATAAATGTTCCATTTGACCGTTAAAAACAATAAATATAAACAGATGAAAAAAATATCACTTTTACTACTTGCTTTTATAGCTACTTTAAGTTTTAATGCTTGTTCTGATGATGACGAATTCACTTTCGTGGCAAAGCCTGACCCAGAAGGTATTGCATTTGAAAATACGGTATTAGACTCCTACCCTCTTGAAGCTTCAAATGGTGACAATCTAGCGGAAAGATTTGTATGGAATGCTGTTGATTTTGGAGTCTCAACTCCAGTTTTTTATGAACTACAAGCTTCTACAACTACAGGTTTTGAAGGAATTACTGTATTGGGAAGTAACCTAAGCGAAACAAATTACGGGGTTACAGTAACTAATATGTTAAGCTTGGCAGAAGAAGCAGGACTAGATAATGATCCTGAAACGGAAGCTCCTAATACAGGAACCCTATACTTTAAAGTTAGAGCGTATGTTGGGAGTAATGGCGGGAATACTGTTGAGCAATTTTCCGATTCTCTACCTATTAATGTTGAATTAGTAGAAAATACAGAGGAAGTAGAAAGCATTGTTACCACCTGGGGATTAGTAGGAGATGCAACGCCAAATGGATGGGATGGTCCAGACGTCTCTTTTGTTAAAACCGAGGATCCAGATGTAATTATTGCGTATGCTAACCTTATAGAAGGTGAAATTAAAATAAGAGAAAACAACGATTGGGCTCTTAATTATGGAGATACAGGAGCAGATGGAACACTAGAAGAAGGAGGAGATAATATCCAAGTAGAAGCTGGTTCTTACAAAGTGACCTTCAACACAAAAGAACTTACCTACACAATAGAACCTTTTACATGGGGATTAGTAGGTTCTGCAACTCCAAATGGCTGGGATGGTCCAGATGCTGCATTGACTTACGACCCAGCTACCGATTCTTGGTCTGCAACAGTTACACTTGTAGACGGCGAAATGAAATTCCGTCAAAACAACGAATGGGTGGTTGATTACGGAGACACAGGTGCAGATGGAATGCTAGAACAAGGTGGAGATAACATTGCAGTTAGCGGAGGAAACTATAATGTAACTGTAAGTTTTACAAAGTTAACCTATACTTTGGAAGCTCAATAACCTATCTATAAAATTAAAGAAAGTCGGAAAACTAGATTCGTTTTCCGACTTAACTTCCATTACTAAAACTAAACCATGAAAACTAAACTCCTATACTTTTTTGTAACCAGTTTTTTAATCTTATCGTCATGCTCAAACAATGATGATAGTTCTACTACCCTCCCAGAACCTACCACTACAGAAGCTGGAGAAGTAACCCCTTTAGATCTCACAAAATATGAGAGCGGAAACAATGTAATGATGCAAACCTTCTATTGGGATGTAGAACCAAGAGGAGATTGGTGGGATATTTTGAGCGAAAAAGTAGCTGGTTGGGCAGATGCAGGAGTAGATCGCCTTTGGTTACCAGTTGCCACTAAAGGTCAGTCTGGAGGTTACTCTATGGGGTACGACCCTTCAGATTATTTTGATTTTGGGGAATATGAACAACATGGAACTACAGAAACACGATTTGGAAGTAGAACCGAATTAGAAAATTTAATCAAAAAAGCGCACGAAAATAATCTTGAAGTTATTGCAGACATTGTAATAAATCATAATTCTGGTGGTGGCGAAGAATACAATCCGTATAGAGATAAAAACACCTATACTTTATTTGATGAAACTCATGGAAATGCATCAGGTTTATTCAATAGAAATTACGAAAATTTTTATCCTAACAGTACTAGTAATTATGACGAAGGAAGTCTTTTTTATGCTGAACAGAACTTGGATCATAACCAAGATTATGTTCAAAATTGGCTTTGGAAACAAGATAATTCTGTAGCAAAATACTATAAAAACACTATGGGATTTGATGGCTGGCGTTTTGATTATGTTTTAGGGTATGAGCCATGGATTGTAAAAGCCTGGCTTGATGAAGTAGGCGGATTTTCTGTAGCCGAATTATGGGATGGTAATCCCGTAGTTTTAAAAAAATACATTGAAGAAACAGGAAGTAATGTATTCGATTTTTCTACTTTCTATAAACTCGAAGAAGCTTTAGACCGATATGAAGATCTGACTTATT
Organism: Galbibacter sp. L-19; assembly: GCF_056857615.1. NCBI lineage: Bacteria > Pseudomonadati > Bacteroidota > Flavobacteriia > Flavobacteriales > Flavobacteriaceae > Galbibacter > Galbibacter sp. L-19. The sequence goes on along the minus strand of NZ_JBSXNL010000048.1, from coordinate 75,869 downwards.
TAGACAAAGAAATGCTTTGGCAAACCTACCCTGAAAAAGCAGTCACTTTTACCGCTAATCACGATACCGAAAAAGATAGCAATGAAGATAACTTTATAATGGCCGAAAATAAATTAATAGCCTATGCTTACATTTTAACACACCCTGGCTATCCTACAATTTTTTATTCTGATTATGAAAATGAAGCTTTTCAAGAAGAAATAAAACAACTTATAACAATTCATAACAGTTTGGCAATTGGGGAAACGGAAATTTTATATGTTGATGCAGACGAATATATTATGAAAAGAAAAGGAACATCCGAAAATCCAGGTCTTATTATTTATATAAATACTTCTGACACTACTAAAAGACGTACCGTTAAAAGCAATTGGACAAGCAGTACATTAATAGATTACTCTTTAAATTCCACATATGCTCCTTACACTAAAGAAGATGGAGAAGTGAATTTAGAAGCACCTGGAAAAGGTTATGCTGTATGGTCTACCACTACTCCACAGGAGTAAGAAATTTTTTTTTAAAATACACATTTTTCAAAATGCTTAAACGCTTTTGAAGTTAGCAACGGAGAACTATTAGGTTCTCCGTTTTATTTTTCTTCAACTTAAATTTTAACAGTATTTACTACATTTAATAATATAACAAAATACTAAGATAAAAAATATCAATGTTAAAATTATATGCATTTTTTTTACTATATTCACACTATATTATTATAATTTAACAATTATCTGATGATCCTTTTTCAACACAAGCTAACTGGAAAAAAGATTACTCATTGTTAAATAAAGCTAACTATTTGAACTTTAAAATTTAATTGTATGAAGAACAATTTAATCAAAGGCTTAGCCTTGGTTGGAGCATTTCTGTGTTTCAGCATGGCTAAAGCCCAGACTGTGAGTGGAACAGTCTCTGACGCTACTGGCCCTCTCCCAGGGGCAAACGTTCTAGTAAAAGGAACATCCAATGGAACACAAACAGATTTTGACGGAAATTACACTTTAGACAATGTGGATGCCACAGCTACTTTAGTGTTTAGCTATGTTGGATTTACATCTAAAGAAGTAGCTGTTAATGGGCAATCTACTATTAACGCAACACTTACTGAAGACGCGCAGGCTTTAGATGAAGTAGTAGTTATTGGATACGGTACTACTACTAAAAAAGATGCAACAGGAGCAGTTGCGGTAGTTAATTCTGAAGATTTTAACCAAGGGGTTATTGCCTCTCCAGAGCAACTTATTCAAGGTAAAACCGCTGGGGTTCAAATTACTCAAACAAGTGGGGAGCCTGGTGCTGGGGTTCAAGTTAGAATTAGAGGTACGGCCTCTGTTCGTTCTAACAACAACCCTCTATTTGTTGTTGATGGAGTACCGCTTGCAGGAGGAAATACTGCAGCAGACGGTGCAGATTTAGGAGCGGGAACTAGCTCTGCTAAAAACCCACTTAACTTCTTAAATCCTAATGACATTGAAAGCATGACCGTTTTAAAAGACGCTTCGGCAACTGCTATTTACGGTTCTCGTGCTGCAAATGGAGTAATTATTATTACTACTAAAACAGGAAAAGCAGGTCAAGGAGGGAAATTTGAATTCTCTTCAAACACCAGTGTTTCAGTAGCTGCAAAAAAATATGATTTACTTGACAGAGAACAATATTTAGGCGCTATTACCCAATATGGTGGTGACGCTAATTCATTAGATTTTGGTGCAGATACAGATTGGCAAGACTATTTATTAAGAACTGCCTTTTCTACAGATCAAAATATTGCTTACTCAAACAACTATGGCTCTGGATTTGTAAGAGCTTCTTTTAGTTATGGTGATCAAAATGGAATAATTAAAAACTCCTCGCAGGAAAGAATTACTGGTAGGTTAAATTTATCTCAACGTTTTTTAGACGATAAATTGAAACTTGATTTTAATGGAACCATCTCAAGAATAAATGATGATGCTCCTATGATTACTAATACTGCTGGTTCCACTGGAGATTTATTAGGAGCCACTTATTTTGCTAATCCAACTTGGCCTACAGATCCTTCTTTTTCAACTGGTAGTGATTTAATTCCTTCTCAGGCCTTAAACTATTTTAAAGACCAGACCAATACAAACAGATATTTAGCAAATATTTCTGCAGAATATGAAATTATTGATGGGTTAAAAGCAAAAGTAAACCTTGGATATGATGAATCTTCTGCTGATAAAAATCAAGCACTTTCTGGAAATATTTCTGGATTAAGTAATGGTGCTCCTGTTAACGGTAGAGGTTTTTTTGCTGAAAACTATAATAAAAACACTCTTTTAGATGCAACCTTGAATTATGTAACGGAATTTGAAAACTCTAAACTTGAAGTATTAGTTGGATATTCCTTTCAGAGCTTTAAAGCCGCTGGTAAAACAATTCAAGGATTTGGATATTCTTCTACAAATATGGATGAAATGTTTGATGAGCTAGAAATATCAAGAAATATAATAGAAAATTCTATTACAGGTTCATATCAACAGTATGGTTTTGATTCAGATGGATTATTTGTTAATAGACTATTTCCTGAAGTTTCAAGTAACGAACAACTTACTCCTCCATCAAACGTGCCGTTGGCAGCTGTAACTGGCGACACATATAATAACACAGATGAATTACAATCGTATTTTGGAAGACTTAATTATACACTATTCCAAAAATTCATTTTCACCTTCACTTTAAGAGCCGATGGTTCTTCAAGGTTTGGTCCAGATAACAGCTATGGATACTTCCCTTCCGGTGCTTTTGCATGGAGACTAGATGAAGAAGATTTTATTGGAGAATCTTTTTCAACACTTAAACTTCGTCTAGGATACGGTATCACTGGTAATCAAGATGGCATAGGATATGGTAACTTTACATACAGACAACGTTTTGGAGGTATTGGTATAGGAAATGGTGGAGATGTAAACCCACCTACTCTAGGACTAGTTGCATTTCCTCAATCGGGTCTTAAGTGGGAAGAAACAGCGCAAGCTAATATAGGTTTTGATTTTGGATTTATGGATGAACGCCTAAATGGTAGTATTGATCTTTATCATAAAACCACAAACGATTTACTACTAAAACAAGAAGCAGCACAACCTTCTCCGCAACCTTTTTACTTTGATAATGTAGATGCTGACGTTATTAATAAAGGAATTGAATTTGCTATTAATTACGATTTTATTCAAACCGATAACCTAAACTGGAATGTGGGCTTTAACATAGCTTATAATGACAATATGGTGAAAAATTTTGATGGCCAAATTCAAACAGGAGCTATTAGCGGTAATGGACTAACTGGAGCATATGCTCAGTTATTAACCGGTGGTCATCCTTTATTCTCCTACTATTTAAGAGAATTTGGAGGATATGATCAAAACGGAATTTCTATTTACCCAAATGGAGATATTCAAGAATTTGTAGGGAAAAGTGCTTTGCCAAAAGTAACTTCTGGTCTCTCTACCAGTTTATCATATAAGAATTGGGATTTCAATGCATTCTTTACGGGTCAGTTTGGTCAATATCTATATAACAATAATGCTAATGCATTCTTTACTGCTGGTATTATTGGGGGTGGAAAAAATGTTACAGAAGATGTATTAACTAATGGAGAGTCTGCTGCAAATGCACCTGATGTTTCTACAAGATTTTTAGAAAAAGGAGATTTTGTTAGACTTCAAAATGCTTCTATTGGATACAGCTTCCCTATTAAAAAAGATTGGTTCCTTGATGCATTAAGATTTAACGTAACTGGACAAAATTTATTTGTAATTACAGATTACTCTGGCTTAGATCCAGAAGTAAATACGCCAAAGCCTTTAAACGACATTCCTTCTCTAGGAATAGACTACACAAGTTTTCCAAGGCCAAGAACGATTACGTTTGGTATTAATGCAACATTTTAAAAAATTGATTTATGAAAACATATAAAATATATAATCTATTAATAGCTGCTCTCCTCCTTGGGATAACTGGATGTACAGATCTGGAGATTGAAGAGACGGATTCTCGGTTTCCAAATTTATCTGGAGAATTTACGGGAGTTGATGCAGCTGGAAGTTTGGAAAACTTGTATAACTCTGTAAGAAGTCAAGTTCAAACACAAGAAAACATGTATGGTATCACCGAAGTATCATCAGATGAATTTTTGGTTCCTACAAGAGGAACAGATTGGGGAGATAATGGAGTATGGAGAACATTACATAGCCATACTTGGAGCACAACTCACAATCTTATCAAAAATACATGGAATGAATTAAATTCAAATGTATATAATGCATCTACTATTATTGATCCTTTAAGTGAACCTACACCTCAACAAGCAGCTGAAGCTAAATTTATTAGAGCTTATAGCATGTTTTGGTTAATCGACCTTTTTGGGCAAGTGCCTTTTAGAAGTCCTCAAGATGGTCCTGATGTAACTCCTTCAGTAATGACAAGAGTAGAAGCTTTTGATTTTGCTGTTAAGGACTTAACGGAAGCTATTCCTGCTCTACCTAGCACTGGTCCTGGAGATGGTTTAGTAAAGGCATCTAAAGCATCAGCTCGTTATTTACTTGCTAAACTAATGCTAAATAAACACATTTACACTGGAGCAGGTTCTCCAAATGCAGCTGATATGACACAAGTTGTTGATTTGGTAAACGCAATTCAAGGAGATGGTTTTGCACTTCAACAGGGATATTTTGAACTTTTCACAAGCGATACTGATAACGAAACAATATTTTTTACTACTTCCGACATAGGGTCTCGTATTTGGAATGGATTACATTACAACCAAGGAGCTCCAGATAACACTGGTGGTGGATGGAATGGATTTACAACTCTTGCTGAATTTTACGATTTATTCGAAGGCGATCCTAATGTAAACACCCCTGGATCTGGACAAGAGGAACGAAGAGGTTTTGTTCCTACTGGAGGTGTAGCAGCAACTGGAGATGATATAGATGCTGATGGAGATGGAATAAAAGATGGTTCTAATATTGGTTATGGTTTCCTTATCGGACAACAATACGGTCCTAAAGGAGAACAGCTTAAAAACCGACAAGGGAACCCTCTTTCTTATACTAAAGACTTACCAGGACTTTTAGGTAACAATGAAGTAACTGGAATTAGAGTTCTTAAATACAGTCCAGAAAATGGTTCTTTTGCTAACCATATGGTGCTATTTAGATATGCCGATGCACATTTAATGAAGGCTGAAGCTATTATGCGTGGAGGTACTTCTTCTGGAGAAGATGCACTTACTTTAGTAAATGATTTAAGAACACTTAGAGGCGCAACCCCTTTTGGCTCATTAACAGAAGAAAACTTGTTGGATGAAAGAGGTAGAGAATTGTATGGCGAATATTGGAGAAGAAACGATTTAATTCGCTTCGGAAAATTTAATGACACATGGGAGTTTAAAGATAATACTGAAGCGTTTAGAGTATTATTCCCTATTCCTGAAACTGCTATTATTACTAATCCTAACCTAACTCAAAACGAAGGTTACTAAATAGAGTTTTTAACTATTTTTGAACATGCAAAACGCCTCTTCACAGAGGCGTTTTCTATTCTGTTAACTTTAATAAAAATCCTTTATTATGGATATTTTCAATAGCTATTGTAGCATCTTTACTTAAATATTTTCGAAGATGAGAAATAAATACATTTAAACTCTTTCGGTTAAAATAATCATTTTCTCCCCATATACTTGTTAGAATATCTTTATGCGGCGCTAATTCATTTTTACGCCTCCATAAAAACAGTAACAATTCACTTTCCCTTGAGGTTAGTGAAATAATCTCTTCCTCAAATTTTAACTGCTGAAGCTTAGGATTAAAAATATACCGTCCAATTTGAATTTCATTAAAATTTTCTTCATTACTAGTAACTTGTAACCTTGATAACAACGTCTGTATTCTAACTACCAATTCTTCTTCATCAATCGGTTTCTTTAAATAATCTACTGCTCCTAAAGAAAATCCTTTTAAAACATCAATTTTTAAAGAACGTGCTGTTAAAAATATAAAAGGAACAGATGGGTATAAATCTCTAATTTTTTCTGCCAATGTAAATCCGTCCATTTCTGGCATCATTACATCTAAAATTAGTAAATCGAAATTCTCTTTTTCCAGAATTGCCAAAGCCTTGACTCCATTGGTAACCCAATGCAATTGAAAATTCTTCATTTTTAAATATTCACTCAGTAAATACCCAAGGGAATTATCATCTTCTACTAATAATATTTTATTCATTTCCTTTTTGTTTCATTTTAACACTTCTTAGGCTTTTACCGAGGTAATTGATGGGGTACTTTAATTGTAACTACAGTTCCTTCGTTAATTTTACTTTTCAAAAACACCTTCCCTTTATGCAAGCGTATTACTTGCTTTACATAACTTAGTCCAAGACCGTAGCCTCGCACTTTATGGAGATCGCCAGAGATTATTCTATGATACTTTTTAAAAACATTCTTCAATTCATTTTCTGCAATTCCAATTCCATTATCCTTCACTTCAACATACATTTGATTGCCCTTTGTAACCGCTGTTAATCTTATTACTGGTTTACCTTCAGAATATTTCTTGGCATTATCTAATAAATTATTAATGGCATTCTCTAAATGATTTGGTTCACACAAAATCCAATACGCTCCATCTTGAAGTTCATATTCAAAATCTATATTTTCCAAATTGGATAATTTAGAAAAAGAAGTTGCCAAGGAAAGCAAATTAGGTCTAAAATCTGTTAATTGTAAATCCATCACACTTTTTCTACTCTCCAAACCTGCCAAGTCCAAAACCTTTTCAATTTGAACTTTCAATTTATTATTTTGCTCTCTAATAATAGCTACAATTGGCTTTGTTTCGTCAGTAGCTTTTTCAGACAACAATTTGGTAGCAAGCCCTATTGAAAAAACAGGAGTTTTTAATTCGTGTGTAAGGTTATTTATAAAATCATTGGTAGTAGTTATAACACTCCGCTGCCAATAAAGCGATCGTAACACCCATATTACAACGAGAATAATAGCTATTATAAAAATTAAACTCGGAATAGTTAAGCCATTTAATTGTGAAAGAAAATAATTATTCAAATCTTCAAACTGAAGCTCTAAAATTAATCGTTCATTTATTTTATCAGGTAAATATCCACTAAGAACTATCGGAAATTTAAGCTGCTCTTCATCGGAAACTTTATAATTAGGAGATGTTAAATATACAGTGGAATCGTTTTTAAAAAGACGGTAATTAAATTCAGATTTAATTCCACTTTGCATCAATCGGTCTACTAAAAAATCATTCAAAAAATAACGAGAAGCATCTTGAATGCTATCTACACTCATCTTAAAATAGGAACTGTCTTTGGTAATAGCCTGTTCCATTAAAAAAGTTAGTTCATTTTGGTGATTCAAATCTTGCTTAATAGCTTGTACCGCCTGCCCTGCTTTAGAATTAAATTGAACCTTTGCTAAATTCAATCCAACTTTTAAGTATTGATATTGAATAAAAGCCAACCCAATTACCGAAATAATGAAAATTATAATATATCCTTTTTTGAAATTGAGCATACTTACTAACTTAACAATCTGCCACAGCAGAAATTTATAGGCATTATTACCTCAGAAAGGGTTTAATACCTCAAGGCTTCCCTCGAAGTTCTTGATTTAAACAAATCTAAAAAATAAATCGACTTATGGCCTCTCTCATTTTAAATATCACTTTATGAGAACTATAATTTATAAAAATCTGTAACTCATTAAGCAATTATTAATCTAATTAACCTTTCATTAATCTTTTTCGTTTATCATTAACCTCAACATATATAAAACCTTACTATTTTAGTAGTGTTCAAAATAGTTTAAATAATTCTTCAACAATTAACTATGAAAAAAGCTAGCTTTCAAGTTAGCTTTTTTTAATGTAAAACTTTCTCGGAGCTTGTCTAATCAAAGTTAGATGGACTAGTCAACGAGATAGTATAAAAAAGTTAGAACATTTCAAAGCAAATTCTCTGGCAAAATCAGGACAGCCTTTGAAATATTTAAATCTCGATTATTGAGTAAGGCAATAACTAAAAACAAATTAACTACCTTGGGATAAACCCACGAAGGATTTAAAAAACGACTATAGAATTATGATAAAAAAGTTTTTACTATTTCTAATTGCATCTATTTTATTTTCTTGCAATAAGGAAGAGAAACTTTTTACGTTTATAAATCCTTCAAAAACTACCATTAATTTTAATAACCAATTAACAAATACACCAGATCTTAACATTCTTAACTACCTCTATTTTTACAATGGCGCTGGGGTTGCAACTGGAGATTTTAATAACGATGGTTGGCTTGACCTTTATTTTACAGCCAATCAAACTAATGATAAACTGTATCTCAATAAACAAAATTTTCAATTTGAAGATATTACAGAACTAGCGAGAATTGATAATGCAAAAAATTGGACAACCGGTGTTACAACGGTAGACATAAATAACGATGGTTGGCTAGATATTTACATTTCTAAAGTAGGGGAACTCTCCAATAAAAGTCATAATCTCCTATACATTAATCAAGGGGTTGATAAAAATGGCGTTCCAACTTTTAAAGAGGAAGCTAAAAAATACGGCTTGGCAATTTCTTCTTATGCAACTCAGACAACTTTCTTTGATTATGATTTGGATGGCGATTTAGATATGTACTTACTTAACCATTCGGTGCATCCAAACAGAACGTATGGAAGTGGCAAAAAAAGAAATACGGTGGACTCTTTATCGGGAGACAGGCTTTACAAAAACGAAAATGGATTTTATAAAGACGTTTCTAAAGAAGCTGGTATTTACCAAGGAAGTATAGGTTACGGGCTGGGCATTTCTATTTCAGATATAAATAATGACGGTTATCCAGATATATATGTGGGGAATGATTTTTTTGAAAACGATTATTTATATCTCAATCAAAAAAATGGAACTTTTAAAGATTTGATTGCTGAAGATGAAACAAAATTAGGGCATACGAGTCATTTTTCCATGGGAAATGATATTGCCGATATCAATAATGATGGAAATGCGGATATTATTTCTGTAGATATGCTTCCAGAAGAATTGAAGAGTTTTAAAACCTCTGGAACCGAATATAATTTCCAAACTTATAGTGGATATCTTAAAAATGGATATGCACCTCAATTTATGCAAAATGCGCTTCATCTAAATAATGGAAATGAAAATTTCACAGAAACTGCCTATGCAAGCGGATTATCAGCTACAGAATGGTCTTGGGCTCCACTTATTGCCGACTTTGATAATGATGGAAATAAAGACGTTTATATTACCAATGGAATTTTAGGAGCTACTAACGATATGGATTTTATCAGTTTTATAGCAAATGAAAATATCCAAAAACGACTTAGTAAAGGCATGGAAAAAGAAGACATGACTTTTATAAATGAAATTCCAAAAAAGCATGTTCCTAATTATTTCTTTAAGAATAACGGAAATCAAACTTTTAAAAACACAACCAAGGATTGGCTTTCCGAAACCCCTTCTTATAGTAATGGTGGCGTGTATGCCGATTTAGATAATGATGGCGATTTAGACCTTGTGGTAAACAATACCAACGAAAAAGCCTTTATTATAAAAAACAACACGAAAGAACATTTTGACACTAGAAATTATTTGAAAATTAAATTTAAAGGATCTGATAAAAACACATTTGGAATTGGAGCCAAAGCAACTGTTTATTCAGATTCTTTAAAACTATCAGCAGAAAATTTCAATACAAGAGGATTTATGTCGGCAGTAGCTCCAGAACTTCACTTTGGATTAGGAACACATTCAGAAATAGATTCAATACGTATTATATGGGCGGATGGAAAGTCGGAAAAAATAACGCATCCTAAAGTAAACGTTACTATTACGGCCTCTCATAAAAATGCACAAGAGAATTATTCCTACAAATCAACAAACACAAATTCTTATTTAAAAAATGTAAGTGCACCGCTTACATTCAAACATAAAGATTTTACTTCTATTGAATTTAATAGAGATCCTCTTGTTCCTTTTGCAAATACCAATCAAGGTCCTAAAACTACTATTGCAGATATTAATAACGATGGTTTAGATGATGTTTTTATTGGAGGAGCTAAAACACAAAGTTCTACTTTGCTTTTGCAAACAAAAGATGGCTCTTTTGAAGAAGTTCAAAAAAATATTTTTGAAGAAAATGCCATCAATGAAGATGTTGACAATTTATTTTTTGATGCCGATAATGACGGCGATAAAGACTTAATTGTTGTAAGTGGAGGAAACGAATTTATTACTGGAAACCCTCTTTCTCCTAGACTCTATTTTAATCAAAATGGATTGATGATGAAAGACACACTTCAGTTTAAAAATATTTTTATAAATGCCTCAACTGTTAACGCAGTTGATATTGATAATGACAACGATTTAGATATCTGTATTACCTCCAACGGTATTCCAAGAGCGTTCGGAAAAACACCAAAGCAATATATTTTTCAAAATGATGGAAATGGAAGCTTTAAAGATATCTCCTCCTCCTATGCAAAAGCTTTTCAAAATATAGGAAATGTTCAAGATGCTATTTGGATTGATATTAATAAAGACAATTTCTTAGATCTTATAACGGTTGGACACTGGATGCCGATTTCTATTTTTATTAATGATGGAAAACAACTAAAACTTCAAAAAAATAATCTTGGAGAGAGCAATGGTTGGTGGAATACTTTAGAGGTAGCCGATTTTGATAAAGACGGAGACTTGGATCTAATTGCTGGAAATTGGGGACTTAATACTCGCCTAAAAGCTTCAAAAGAAGAACCTATTACACTATATAGTAACGATTTTGACGATAACGGAAACATTGAACCTATAGTTACTTATTTCTATAAAGGGGAAGAAACTACCTTTTCTTCAAAAGACGAAATTGTAAAGCAAATCCCAATGTTAAATAAAAAATTCCTCTCCTATACCGATTTTGCAAACGCTTCTTTTTCTGAATTGTTTCCAGAGGAAAAACTAGAAGCAGCGTATAAAAAAACAGTTTTTGAACTCGCCTCTTGCTATTTTGAAAACGATGGAAATGGAAATTACACCAAACATATTTTACCATTTATGGCGCAGAGTTCTGCTATTTTCGATCTTCAAAAAGATGATTTTAATAATGATGGATATGAAGATATTTTACTAGTTGGAAACAATTATGAAATAAGCACACAATTAGGAAGATTAGACGCTTTACACGGCTTGTTATTAATAAACAACAAAAATGGTTTTTTTAAGGTTTTAGAAAATCCAACGTTTGACATTCCAGGGCCTGCAAGGAACATCAACAAAATAAATATACAAGACAAAACTTATTATATAGTTACTATAAATAATGGTAATCCGATTTTTTTAGAAAAGATAATAACTCCATGAAAAAGATAATTTTTACATACTGCATTTTTAGTTTATTTATTTCTTGTAACTCCAAGAATAAAAATAAAGAGCGTATTGAACCTGATAAAGAAACGCTGTTTACACTTGTATCTCATGAAGAAAGCGGTATTGATTTTATAAATGAAATTGAAAACCAGAAGGATTTTAACATCTTTAAATACCGAAACTTTTACAATGGCGGAGGTGTTGCCATTGGAGATATTAATAACGATAATCTCCCCGATATCTACTTAACAGCTAACATGGGGAAAAACAAACTTTTTCTTAATAAAGGAGATTTTAAATTTGAAGATATTACAGACAAAGCAGGTGTAGGTGGTGATAAACCTTGGTCTACTGGAGTTACTATGGTGGATATAAATAGCGATGGATTATTGGATATTTATGTTGCAAATGCTGGAAACATGGAAGGAAACAACCATGATAATGACCTCTACATTAATAATGGCGACTTAACTTTTACTGAGAAAGCAAACGATTATAATTTAGCAAGAAGCGGCTTTACCACCCATGCTGCTTTTTTTGACTACGATAAAGATGGCGACCTTGATGCGTATATCTTAAATAATAGTAATATTCCAGTAAGTAGTCTCGGGTACGCTGCACAAAGAAAAGTAAGGGCTCAAGATTGGGAAGGAGTCCCTGATATTTTTAAAGGCGTTGGAGATATGCTTCTTAGAAATGACGACGGAAAATTTGTAGATGTAAGTGAGGAAGCTGGTATTTATGGAAGTCTTATTGGTTTTGGTTTAGGTGTTATGGTTAGTGATATTAATCAAGATTCATATCCTGATATTTATGTCTCTAACGATTTTTATGAACGAGATTATCTATATATCAACAATCAAGATGGTACTTTTAGGGAAGAAATAAAAAACTGGACTTCTCATTTAAGTCTTTCTTCCATGGGAGTGGATATGTCGGATATTAATAACGACGGACTTGCAGATATTTTTATTACCGATATGCTCCCAGAAGGAGATGAGCGAACAAAAACTGTAACCGAATTTGAGGGATATGATATTTTTAAACTGAAACAAAGTAAAGATTTCTCTCAACAATTCATGCAAAACACCCTACAGGTAAATAATGGAAATGAAACTTTTTCCGAAACCGCTTATTTCAGTGGTATTGCAAAAACAGATTGGAGTTGGGGTGGTGTATTATTTGACATGGATAACGATGGATATCGAGATATTTATGTAGCAAACGGAATTAATCATGACTTAACAGATATCGATTTTGTAAACTTCTTTGCTAATGAAATCATCCAAAAAATGGCGTTAACTGGCAAAAAACAAGCTATCGATTCAATTATCGACAAAATGCCTGTTAAACCAGTACCCAATTATGCTTTTAAAAACAATCAAGATTTAACTTTTAAAGACGACACAAAAGAATGGGGACTCTACCGCCCGAGTATGTCAAACGGAGTGGCGTATGGAGATTTGGATAATGATGGAGATTTAGACCTCATTGTTAATAATGTAAATATGCAGGCTTTTGTATATAAAAACAACAGTGATAAACTCACAAACAACAACTTCATAAGAATCAAATTAGTTGGTGAGAGTCCGAATGTTTTTGCTATCGGAGCAACTGTAAAAATGTACATAAAAGGAAAAACACAACTTTATGAACAAATTCCTTACAGAGGTTTTCAATCTTCTATGGACTATATCATGACGATTGGAATTGGAAATGCTGAAAAAATAGATTCTATAAGAGTTATATGGCCAAATAATACAACTAAGAAATTGGAGCTTGTAGATGCAAACCAAACACTTACTCTAAAACAAGCAGAGGCAGTCGATATTTATAAAATTCCGAAGAGAAAAGAACTCAAAACTTTCTTTACAGAAATAGAAAATAATGTTGTTAAACCTCATAAAGAAAATAATTTTGTAGACTTTGATTATGAAGGATTAATTTCTAAAATGACATCACAAGAAGGCCCTGCTGTGGCAAGTGGCGATATAAATGGAGATGGTAATGAAGATTTGTATGTTGGTGGAGCAAAAAATCAATTAGGAAACTTATACCTCAATTTAGGAAACGGAAAACTTCGTAAAGCAGAACAAAAAGTATTTGAAGAGGATAGTTTTTTAGAAGATACCTATGCTTCTTTCTTTGATGTAGATGGAGATGGCGATCTTGATTTAATGATAGGATCTGGTGGAAATGAAGAAAGAGATGCTACTAATTACAAAGCACGACTGTATCTAAATGACGGAAAAGGTAAGTTTACAAAAGACAAAAACACACTCCCTTCTACTTTTCATAATATTTCTGTAATTGCTCCCTACGATTTTGACAATGATAATGACATTGATGTATTTATTGGGTCTAGAAGTGTTCCAGGAACTTATGGCGTAAATCCGAAGCATTTATTTTTAGAAAATCAAGGAGATGGCACTTTTAAAGATGTAACAGAGAGTAAAGCATACGACCTAAAAGATGCAGGTATGATTACCAATGCTAAATGGGTTGATATTGATGGAGATGCTATAAAAGATTTAATTCTAGTTGGCGATTGGTTAGCTCCAAAGATTTTGAAAAATTCTGGTCGAAGATTAACGCTAGAAAAATCTAATTTAGATAATTACAGCGGTTGGTGGAACACCATAGAAAATGTAGATCTTGATAAAGATGGCGACCAAGATTTAATCCTTGGAAATCAAGGATCCAATATTGCATATAAAGCCACAAAAGATGCTCCAATGCGAATGTTTATAAACGATTACGACAATAATGGTACTATAGAGCAGATTGTAACACATTCTATTAATGGAAAAGATATGCCTATTCATATGAAGAAAGAATTAACAGCACAATTATCATCATTAAAAAAGCAAAATCTAAAGGCTTCTGAGTATTCTAAAAAATCCATTCAAGAGTTATTTTCAAAAGAAATTTTTGATCGCTCCATTAAAAAAGAGGTAAATATTACAGAATCTGTTGTTGCTATAAATAATGGAAATGGAAACTTTACAGTTAAAAAACTTCCAAACCAAGTACAACTTTCTTGTGTTTGTGATATCAGTACTACAGATCTCAATGGCGATGGAAATCTAGACCTCATTATGGCTGGGAATAATTATGAATTTAAACCTCAGTTTTCAAGGTTAGATGCCAATTATGGAAGTGTCCTTCTAGGCAATGGAAAAGGCGATTTTGAATGGCAAGATTATAATAAATCTGGCTTTTTTGTAAAAGGAGAAGTAAAAAAAATAGAGCAATTTAAAGATGCTGCTGGTAATTCATTCCTTTTTGTTGCAATTAATAATGAACAACCAAAAATTTTCAAAATCAATGAATAGGTGCTATCTGTACATAGTAACGATTTTTATGATTGCTTCTTGTAAAAAAGAAGGCGAGTTGTTTATGAATCCTTCTGAAAAAGAAACGGGTATTAATTTTACAAATACACTCACCGAAACAAACGATTTAAACATCCTAGATTACCTATATTTTTATAACGGCGGTGGTGTTGCGGTTGGAGATATTAACAATGATAATTTACCCGATATTTTCTTCTCTGGAAACCAAGTAAAGAACAAACTTTATCTCAATAAAGGTAATTTAAAATTTAAAGACATTTCGGTTGCTGCTGGTGTGGAAGGAAACAGCACGTGGAATACCGGAGCCGTTATGGGCGATGTTAATGGCGATGGTTTTTTAGACATTTATGTGTGTGCAGTAGTGGGAATTAATGGATTTAGAGGCTATAATGAACTGTACATAAATAATGGCGACACTACTTTTACTGAAAGTGCTAAAGAATATGGTTTAGACTTTGAATCTTATAGCTCCTCTGCAGCGTTTCTAGATTACGATTTGGATGGCGATTTAGATATTTATTTATTGAATCATGCTGTTCATACTCAAGAATCTTTTGGTAAAGCAGCGCTTAGAAATCAAAGAAATTATGAAACAGGCGATAAATTATTGAGAAACGACAACGGAAAATTTACCGATGTAAGTGAGCAAGCCAATATCTTTGGCGGTGTAAATGGATATGGATTAGGAATTGCTATCTCCGATTTTAATCAAGATGGCTATCCAGATATTTATGTTGGAAACGACTTTCATGAAGACGACTATTATTATCTTAATAATGGTGATGGTACTTTTACTGAAAGCTTAAAAAAGCATTTTGGGCATACAAGTCGGTTTTCTATGGGAAATGATGTTGCAGATATTAATCACGATGGTCTCCCAGATATTTTGTCTTTAGATATGCTCCCAGAAGATGAAGCTGTTTTAAAATCTTCAGCAGGGGATGAAAATGTGCAAATGTTACAAATGCGTACCGAAAAACTAGGATACCATTATCAATATACTAGGAATATGCTTCAGTTAAATAATCAAGACGGAAATTATACTGAAACAGCTTTGATGAGCGGGATTGCGGCAACCGATTGGAGTTGGAGTGCCCTTTTTGCTGATTATAATGAGGATGGAGAGCAGGATCTTTTTATAGCTAACGGAATTCCAAAACGCCCTAACAACTTAGATTTTATAAAGTTTACCTCTAATGAACAGATTCGTAAAAAACTAGATAACACAAAACTTGTAGACCAAAAAGCATTGGAATTAATGCCTTCTGGAGCCTACCATAATTATATTTTTGAAGGGAAAAAAGAAACTCAGTTTTCAGACCAATCTGGGAAATGGATTATAAAAGATAGCTTAATTTCTGGCGCAACTGCCATGGCAGATTTTGATAATGATGGCGATATTGATTTAGTAACAAATAACATCAATCAACCAGCAACGCTTTACATCAATAAATCAACAAACAAAAGAAACTATTTAAAACTGAAGTTCAATTACACAAAACCAAATAGCCTTGCCATAGGAACCAAAGTTTTTGCCTACCAAAAAGGAATTTTACAATTTCGTGAATTATATACCGTTCGTGGATTTCAAGCTTCTTCTGAGCCTTTTATCCACTTCGGATTTCCTACAAATTCTAAAATAGATTCGTTGGTTATTGTATGGCCAGATAAAACATATCAAACCTTAAAAAACATTAATCCGAATCAATCAGTAACAATTTCAGCTGAAAAAAATAGAAATCAATTTGCCTACAACTCTCTAAAGAACAAACAACAACCCCTTTTTACAAAAGTAGAAGGAAATTTAGGAATTAACTACAAGCACAAAGAAGATGATTATATAGATTTTCTAAGACAAAAATTAATTCCTTATCAAATTTCCGATCGTGGACCTGCAACCGCAATTGGCGATTTAAATGGGGATGGGAAAGATGATATTTTTTTCGGAAGCTCAAAGTTTAAACGTTCTCAAGTATATTTTCAAAATGATACTGGTTTTATAAAACAAACAGATAATTTTATAAGAAATGATTCTATTAACGAAACTGTGGTTGCCTTAATTTCAGATTTTAATAAGGATGGTAAGAATGATATTTTTACAGGCAATGCTGGCGGTGATTTCTACGGGGAATCTAAACCCTTAAATGATGTGGTGTATTATAAAAAAGACAGTTTCTTTATTAAAAGTATCCTCGAAAATGAGTTTGAAAACACCTCTGTAATTAAACCTTTTGATTTTGATACCGATGGAGATCTAGATGTTTTTGTAGGTAGTAATACTGTTTCTTACGACTTTGGAGCCATTCCAAACTCTTTTATTCTAAAAAATGAAAATGGAAAATTTGAGGCTCTTAAAAATTTAGAATTGCAAAAAGCAGGAATGGTTACCGATGCTATTTGGACGGACTTTACAAATGATGGCACAAAAGATTTAATTGTGGTAGGAGAATGGATGTCGCCAAAATTCTTCAGCAATCAAAATGGTAATTTTAAAGAAGTATTTCCTTCCGAAGAAAAACTAAACGGACTTTGGAGGAGTATTACTGAATTTGATATGGATGGTGATGGTGACAATGATTACCTATTAGGAAATTGGGGAACTAATTCTAAATTTAAGGCTTCCAAGGAATACCCAATGCGGATGTATTATGCCGATTTTGATAACAACAAACGCACAGAAACAATTTTGGCGACCGAAAAAGATGGAGCTTACTATACCGTAGCAAATTTTGATGAACTTTCAGAACAATTAGTTTCTATAATGCGAAAAAAGTTTACTGACTATAAATCTTTTGCAGGAAAAAATATAGAAGAAGTTTTTGGTGAGAAATTGCTTAACAATGCCACCCTCTTAGAGGTTCACACCTTGACATCTGGTTGGCTAGAGAATGAAAATGGAAAATTTAAATTTCATGCTTTCGAAAGGAAATTACAAACGGCTCCCATTACTAATTTTTTAAAACACGACTTTAATAATGACGGAAAAGAAGAAGTTTTAGCTGCTGGAAATTATTTTGGAGTAAAACCGTATCATGGAAAATTTGATGCTTTTCCTGGGGCACTCATAAGCAACAAAAAGAATATTCAGCTAACCTCAAATATTGGATTGGATTTATCAAACAAAGCTATTACACAGTTAAATACTATTAGAATTAACAATCAAAATTACCTTTTGGTAACAGTAAATAATAACGGTGCAGAACTGTACCAAATCAAAAATCTCGGGGGAAATCCATGAGGTTTTCAAACAAAATAACCTTAACTCATTTCGACAAAAAGCGTCGAGGAACTAAACCCTCTGTGAGAAATTAAAAAACAATTAAAATGAAACGTATTTCCCTCTTATTATTTAGCGCTTCCCTTTTATGCATTATTGCTTGCAATAAGGAAGAACAGCCTATTGAAGTAACTTCAGAAAACATGCATCGGGCAATTGATAAAGTTGTTGAAGTTATGATTCATGATATTTTTTCGCCAGTGGTAGCGAGTAGGATTTTTGTATATCCAGATATTGCTGCTTATGAAATTATTGCAAAGAATGACCCAAATTACAATTCGCTTGCAGGTACTATAAATGGATTAAAACCCATTCCAAATCCTATTGATACTGTAAATGTAAACTACAAGGTTTCTGCATTGATTGCTCATTTGGAATTAAGTAAGAGTCTTATTTTTTCTGAAGATAGAATAACTGCTTATCAAGATAGCTTATACAATACTTGGAAAAAAACCAACGAAAAAGAGTTTGAAAAATCTAAAGAATATGCCATGCAAGTGGTAACACATATGAAAAAATGGATGGATACGGACAATTATAAACAAACCCGAACCATGCCAAAATTTACAGTAAACACAGACGACCCTTCTCGTTGGCAACCAACTCCTCCTGCATATATGGACGGAATTGAACCCCATTGGATGAAAATAAGAACCCTTGCAATAGACTCTGCTGCTCAATTTAAACCGATTCCACCTCCTGAGTTTTCAATGGAAGAAGATAGTCAGTTTTACAAAGAAACTATGGAAGTTTATAATGTGAGAAATAAAATGACCGAGGAAGGCGATGATTCTGAAGAAATTGCTATTGCTAAGTTTTGGGATTGTAACCCATATGTTTCTGTTACCAAAGGACATTTAATGTTTGCAACCAAAAAAATTACTCCAGGCGCACATTGGATTGGTATTACTAAAATAGCCTGTAGGAAAACAAATACAGATTTCAATAAAACAGTTTTTGCTTATACTAAAACTGCCATTTCTATATTTGATGGTTTTATAAGCTGTTGGGATGAAAAATACAGAAGCAACCTTATCCGTCCGGAAACTGTAATTAATCAATATATAGACGAGAATTGGAAGCCTGTTTTACAAACCCCTCCTTTCCCTGAATATACGAGTGGGCATTCGGTAGTTTCTGGAGCTGCAGCAAAAACACTGACTTCTATTTTTGGAGATGATTTTGCTTTTGATGACGATACTGAAACTCCATATGGAATTCCTGTTCGTTCCTTCTCTTCCTTTAACAATGCTTCTACTGAAGCTGCTTTAAGTAGAATGTATGGTGGAATTCACTACCGTGCAGCTATAGATGTTGGTTTGAGTCAAGGTCGATCTTTGGGAGAGTATGTAATTAATAAATTATCGGTAATGACTAATAAAGAAGTAGCAAGTACTTCCGTAAAGTAATAAAAATCAAATGAAAAAAATTATAAGCGTTTTAATCCTTATTGTTTTATGTATTCTTGGCTGGTATTTATTCATTAAAAAAAGTGATTATATCTATAGATTTGAAACCAAAACTAGTCAGGCTACAGTATTTTATAGTATCTCAAATTGGAAAAAAACTAACGATTCTATTCACACAGAAACCATAGATAGCACCCTATATAAATCCATCACCCAAAAGCTAAATTATTTGGATAAAAACTATACATTATTTTGGGATATTAAAGCTGAAAATGATTCCGTTACAAAAGTAGCGCTTGGCATTAAAGGAGCTAAAAACAATGCCATTAATAGAATTACAGCGCCTTTTTTAAATACTGAATTTAAAAGTATGTCAAAGGATATTGTAATGAACTTTATCCGTAAATTAAAAATGAATCTATCTACTTTTAGAGTAAAAATTACAGGAAAAACAGATTCTCCAGCTAAAAAATGTGCTTGTGTAAATGCAAAAACAAAACTAGAAAACAAGGCTAAACACATGATGCGAAATTACAATTACATAGCCGATTTTGTTGATGAAAACAATTTGCAACCAGATGGCAGACCAATGGTGGTTATTAATAACTTTAATAAAGAGGAAAATACTATTGATATGGATTTTTGTTTCCCTGTAACAAGAATTGATAAACTCCCTGAAAACCCTGATATTTTCTTTAGGGAATTAAAGGCTGTCCCATCTCTTAAGGCTGTTTTTAATGGGAATTATATGTATTCTCATCATGCTTGGTTTCAAATTTTTGATTATGCTGAAAATAATGCTATTGATTTAAAAAACAATATAATAGAGAAGTTTCATAACAACCCTAATTTTGGGGGAGATGCATTGCAATGGACCACAGAGGTATATATTCCAATTAAATAATCCTCTATGCGCCTTTTAATGGAGAGATTTATAACTAAATTTTATAGAAACTAAAAAGAATCATTAATGGTCTCGTATAAGAATAGTAGCGGATTTACGCCCTGATTTTCGGTTAAACACAGACCTTTTTTATATTTACTTACTTTCGTTTTAGCGATAAAACCGCTATTATTTTTATACATTGTAAGGGTTGCTCAAGCCATTAATTTTATAAAAAAAGAGGATTATGCTAATTTTTAATAATAGGTAAATTGTTGTTTTCTAAGCATATGTCATTTTCAAGAACTGGTTTTAATTAGAAATTTGGTTAAAAAAAGCTTGTGCAACAGCCACCATTGTTAGCCACTGGTTTTTCCTTTCAAATAAGTTTCTGGTGTCAATATTGCCAAATCACTTTTTTTGAAATCCTTTATATTTCTTGTCAGGATAATATTTATTTTTCCAATTTGAACCGCAGAAAAATTTTGTAAAGCATCTTCGAAATCTTTAAATTCTGAATTAAGAGCATCCAAAACAACATCTCTGTCCATTTCTATGATTTCTATTATACTTAATAGCTGTTTGATTTTTTCTATTATCAGTTGATGTTTTGCTGTTTTTCTCAATAAATAATAAACATTACAGATTATGACTGGTGTTGTAAAACCATTTAGTCTTTTTTCTTCACAGCGATTTAAAATTTCAGTCGAAAATTGAGCAAAAGGTTCACGGTCAAAAAAGAAATCCATTAATACATCAGTGTCGATTAAAATGTTGTCCATTATAAATATTTTTCTTCTAATCGATTTCTAAGCTCTTTTTTATAATCCATATTTTTAGGCATTTTAAAAGAACCTTTTAAAGACTTCACAACTGGATTTAATTTTGTTGATTTATTGGCTTTTTCTTCTTTTGTTAGAATTTTTAAATAATTTTCTATAATATCAGATAAGCTCCTGTTTTTATCTTTGGCATATTTTTTAGCTTTTTGGATAATTTCCTTCTCTATTGTCAAAGTGAGTTTTGTGTTCATTTTGATTGACTTAATTTATTATTGAATCAAAGATAAGAATTTAATTTATTGCACGTGCTGTTTTGTATTTATTTACACGTTTTCTGGCTTGTGATTATTGTCCGAGTAAAAATACAAGACCGCTTCGCTGTAAGAGAAAAGAACAAAGACTAAATATTAACTATTATAAAATGAGTAGTTTAAAGAAATAACATTACTAAACTCCTCTTTTTATTCATTTTTATTAATAACAAGAGGTTATTTTAAAAACCTCTATTAACCCTTGATATATGTGGAATGAAATAAACGCTGTCTGCTTTTATCAGACAACAATAAAAAAGAATCAAACCTGAATGTTTTTACACAGTCAATTAGGATAGTTTATAAATCATTAATGTCCGAGTAAAAATACAAGACCGCTTTGCTGTAAGAGAAAAGAACAAAGACTAAATATTAACTATTATAAAATGAGTAGTTTAAAGAAATAACATTACTAAACTCCTCTTTTTATTCATTTTTCTTAATAGCAAGGGGGCTATTTTAAAAACCTCTATTAACCCTTGATATATGTGGAATGAAATAAACGCGGTCTGCTTTTATCGGACAACAATATTTATAAATAAAACATAATTCCCTTGACATAAAAAGCTTTCCTGCACCATAAAAAGGCTTTCCCCGCATGGTAAGTACCTATCCCGACGAACTTTTATAGCTTCCTGCAGGTATAGTTACCCTTCCCGCCAGCTTAGTATGCTTTCCCCGCATACTTGGAATGCTTCCCCGCAGCGGGGAAACAATTATTTACCCAATAACCCAACAAAAGTAGGATGTGCAAACATAAAAAGGGCTCAAAAGGAAACAAAATCAACTACCTCTAGGCAAGCCTACGAGGTATTCAAAATAAAAATATTTTAATTCATTTCGACGTAAAGCCCTTCGGGAAACTCAGACAAGCTTTGGGAGATAAACTCTTCCAGAGGGATTAATTTTCAGGAATCCTTTTACATTTACAGTGTAGATTCTCTTTTTACAAGACTGGATTTAATAATTTCGGTTTCGTAAGGACGCGATTCAAAATCTTCTTCTTCCAAACGTTTTATAAGTAAGTCTACTGCCTTCTCTCCTATCTCTTCTCCGTGTTGACTTACGGTGGTTAATGACGGACTGCTACTAATAGATATAATCCCGTCTGTAAAACCAATTACCGAAACATCTTTTGGTGCTGATTTCCCCATTTTCTGAGCAATTTTCATTGCAGAAACAGCAAAAAATTCTGTAACTCCAAAAACAGCATCTACTTCATTATTTTTAAAAAGCTCTTCAACAGGTTCAAAACCACCATAAAAATCTTCTACTTTCACTATTAGGTTTTCATCAACCTCAATTCCAGCATCTGCAAGTGCTTTTTTATAACCTTCGGTACGTAACTTTCCAACACTCATATAATCGGGCATCGTAATTAATGCAATGCGCTTACGCCCACTTTCTATTAAATATTGAACAGCACTGTAAGCCCCATGAAAATCGTCTATAATTACCTTATCACAATTTACTTGATCGGTTATTCTATCAATCATAACCACAGGCATTCCTTGGTTAATTACTTCATTTATATGATGAAAATCTTGCTTTTTTTCGGTGTCTTTAGAAAGCGACATAATAAACCCATCAATACTTCCATTTGCCAACATTTGCATATTGATAACCTCTTTATCAAAAGATTCATTTGAGATACATACAATTACATTATAACCTTTGGCAGTTGCCAAACGCTCTACACCAGTAATTACGGAAGAGAAAAAATAATGAACAATTTCTGGAAGGATTATTCCAATATTTTTTGTTTTCTGATTCTTTAAACTTAAAGCAATATTATTGGGTTTATAGTGATGTTCTTTAGCAAAAGCTTGAATAATTTCTTTTGTTTTTTCACTAATTTCCGGACTATCTTTTAATGCTTTTGAAACTGTAGAAATAGAAACATTAAATCTTCTTGAAATCTCTTTAAGCGTTATTTTTTGCTTCATAGTGTAATCTTCCTTTTATAGCTAAGTTCAAAATTACGCTTTTTCAATTAAATGGAAGTTTTTATTTCGCTAAGTAACTCTTAAATTAATACAATCTACTTGTATTAAATAACTTTCGTAGAATGAAAGTAAATGCTCAATAATAAGCTCATTAAATAGAAAAGAGAATCATAAAATGTTTTTCTCTAAGTATTAAAACTTTAAAACTTAAGTAGCCTATGCAAATTGGGTTATTTGTATTTTATAGATTCCCAGTATTTATCTGCTCTTTCTGCTAATCTATCTGCACCTTCTTCTGTCCATAAAGTCAATGTATTGGTTTTTCCAGCATTATAAAACAGATACAATTTCCCATTTCTAATTTCATAGGTTTCTGGGTTTATTCTGACCTTTTCTCCACTTGCAATTGCATAAGCGCAATAACCTCCATATTGTGGAATGTATTTTTTAGGTGAATTTTTAAATGCTTTTAAATGTGCTTCGGAAGCAAATAAAAATTTAGCCTTATCATAAACAACAGCTAAGTTCTCTATCCCCTTAGTGGGTTTTCCTTCAAAATAAGAAACAACATCATAGCCTTGGGCAACAGCTCCCTTTTTGGTATTGTAATCTATAGAACTTTGTGCAGTGATGGTACTAAAAGTAAGAAGAAGAAATAGAGAAATAAGTGTCTTCATAATAAATACAAAATATATTAATTACTAGCTTAGTAGCCATTATAATAGAAACATTACAGAAGACTTTATAAAACCATTAAATTACAACCACGGATGTCGGAATTATCAAAGCGACCAATAACCTCAAATTCTTTTCCGTTTTTCCTCCCTAAATCTTGAGTAGCAATAAAAGAACAGGAATTTATATTTGCCAAATCAATTACATTGATTCCTCCAGACTTTCCGTCATCAAAAATAGTAAGTGCATCTTCTGGATCTCGAATTATAATATCCATCCACGGAGGACATTCAAAAACTCCATTCCCTTTAGAATACCCTTGTGAAAGCAACTCGGTCATTCCATATTCAGAATGGATTTTATCAACATTAAAACCTGCTGCTAAAACCGAATGAAGTTCGGTGCGAATCATTTCCTTTCTACGACCTTTCATACCGCCAGTTTCCATAACAATGGTATGCTGTAAATTAAAATTGAAGGTTTCTATTAAATCCAATAACGCAAAAGAAACCCCAATAAGCAATACTTTTTTGCCAGCTGCGTCCAATTTTTTGAGATGCTGCGCTAATTCTTCTAAATTGTGAAGGTAAAAGCCACTTTCGGGAGCCTCAGACTGCTCAATCATATCGTTTACCATATAAATAAGCGAAGAACCTGTACGCTCTAAATATGCAGGTAAAAGTGCTAAAACAGTATACTCTTTAATATTTCCATAGAAATAAGAAAACCCTTTTCTAAAGCTTTCTTCATAAACACTTATATCTGTAACCAAATGTTTACTTGTTAAATTTCCTGTGGTTCCGCTACTGGTAAAGATAGTTTGTGGAGGTTTTGAAGAACTTAGAATTTCGCGAGATTTAAAAAACTCAATCGGCAAAAAAGGGATTTCTTCTTTTGTTTTTACATTTTGCGGATTGCGCTTAAGATAGTTGCAAAACTCACGGTAAACAGGATTGTTTTCATACTGAAATCCAAAAACATTTAATGCTGTTTTATTAAAATCGGCATTCGTTTTAATTTCAAAAACACTTTCTGGACTCATACACCTCTTATTATGTTGCAAAAATAAGTTTTAGTTATAAGGTAAAGAAACATAAAAGGCATAAAAAAACCACCCCGCAATGAAGCGGGGTGGTTTGAAAAAATATTTTTATAAATCTGTTAATTTTAATCCTTTTTTATTTTATAGGTTTCATCATTCGCTTTAATAATATAATTTCCTTTGGGCAACGATTGAATAACTTGTTCTTCTTCCTTGCTCATCACTTCTTTTGACAATACTTCATTTCCCGAAAAATCGAAACCTTGGAGTTTATAGGATGTTAATATTGATTTCGAAGCTGTATTTGTAGAATAGATAAATCCTACACGATTTTCATATTCAGACTGGCTATTATCTTCATTTTTATAAACTATTGAAAAAATAAAGTAATATCCTTGATTATTCGAAACACTTGCATTTCCAATATAACCATAATCTGGATTAACATAGGTTCTAAGTGTGGCTTCACCTCCGGGTAAGATAGAACTTATCTCATCATCGGCTATAAAATAATCGTTGTATCTATCAAACGAACTATTATATGAAAAGAACTTAGAGAGGGTTACATCAATAGCATCCCCTCCATTATTTTTTAAGGTATAAATAAATTCATAACTATTATTATAACTTAAAGTAGGTGTACTATTAGTATTCGAATTAAATATTTCGCTGCTGCCGTTACGTAAAATTCTTAGATTGGTAATTTCAATATCAGCTAATTCTACATCTGAACAATCAACATAAAACGATGTACCAACATTATTAGCTCCAATTGTTGTTGGAGCACTTGTTTGTGGAGTATCTTGTGCAGAAGTTACTTCATAATATCTATATCCAATACCGGAGCCTCTATCAATATTGTATATTTTACCAATAGTAAGCTTTTGAGAAATATTAATATTAACTCCTACTGAATTTTCGGAGTCGTTGTTACATTTAGACAAATTCGCTTCATCCTTAGTCTTACCTCGATACTTAATCGTATGATATTTAGCATTTTCTCCTCCCATTGTATAAACATACTGCGTGGTCAAGCCTGCATATTTTACAACTAAAATGAATTTCGTCCCTGGAATAGTCGTGATATTTCTATTATATATAGTTACCCACATTTCTTTTTTAGTATAATCATCAAATTTTAACTGATAATCACCTTCCCTATTCCAATATATCCTATTAATTTCATTACTCGATGAGACACTTCCTTCGTATAATATCAAGTCAATTTGTCTATATCCATGTGTCTTATATGTATAGTCGCCCTTTATCTCAAAACTATAATGAAACCGATCTCCCATAGTAAAGGTTTTGTTTGAACTTTCGTCTATTTTGAAGTTTCTAATATCTATGGTTTGAGCAAAGCCAATAGAGACAATAAATAGAAAGGATAATAATAAAGTAATTTTTTTCATGATTAAAAGATTTAAGGTTAATAGTCTAAATTTAGAAAATAAATCACCTCCCTAATTAACCACTATGTTATGTTTAGTTAAAAAATTTAAAAAAACCACCCCGCAATGAAGCGGGGTGGTTTGAAAAAATATTTTTATAAACTTTATATTAAAAACTCAAACTATACCCTAATGAAAGAGCCATTCCTGGTTCTCTATAGGAGAAATTTTGATCAGCTGCTCCGTATGACTCATAGAAGCTTTGTCTTTTTTCATCTAAAATGTTTTCCATTTTAAAGCTAATTTTGGAATTCTTTTCTTTTCCAAAAGCTTTTGCTAGATTAAAGTTTAAACTATTAAATGGCTGTGTAAATACATCTGGATTTTGACCAAAACCTACAACCTCCAATGTTTTTCCTTGAACATTGAAAAAGACTCCAGTTTCTAAACCTAAATCTCTGTTATTATAACTTAATCCAGCATTAATTAAAAATGGGGATTGACCTTGAAGTGTTCTAGTGTCTTTAATAGTTTCTCCATCTCTAGCGAAAATTACTCTAGAATCATATTCTTGACCTTCTCCTTTTGCCATTTCTATTTCTGAATCAATAATTGAAACATTTAAATTGACACTCAAGTCTGATAATCCTTCAGAAATAAATCCAAAATTCTTTCTAGCCTCTAGTTCAATTCCTAAAACCTCAGCTTCAGGAGAGTTACGAGGTGTAAATTGATTAGGCGCAGTAATATCGTATGCAACAATTTCAATCGGCTTTTTAAACTTCTTATAAAAACTACTAATAGCAAACATTTGTGCTCTATCTCCAAAAATTTCAAATCGGAAATCAAAATTATCAATGTAAGTAGGCTCTAAATTAATATTTCCTAAAAATATAACACCTGTTAACAAATCTGGAATTTGCACCACAGAAAGCTCTTTAAAGCTAGGTCTTGCAGTAGTTCTAGAATAAGAAGCTCTAAAGTTTTTACCTTCTTGAAACTCATAAATTAAATTAGCAGATGGGAAAAAATCTAATTCATCAATAGTTTTTTCATTATCATACACCTCTGAACCTGTATTATTTTGACCGGTAAAGAAAGTAGTAAAATACTCAGCTCTAAGTCCTAAAATAGCCCTGAATTTTTCTGCGAATTTAAACTCATTTGACACATATGCTGCTGCTGTATTTTGATTAGAATCAAAAGTATTTGCTGGTTGATAATTTCCTCTTATATAAGACCCTGAATTATTTTCTGGCGTCCATATATTATCAGGTTCCAGAATAGCATCTGGGTTTCCGTTTAAACTACTTGTATCAAAATCAAAAAAGGCAATATTATAATTATTAATTGAATAATCACGTTGTTTATAACTATATAGTCCTCCAAATTTCAATACTGCTTTATTACTAAACAAATTATAATTTTTTGTAAGATCTAACTTTCCTACGGCATTTACCTCTTCTAAGTTTCTCCATAATCTGTTTGGGAAACCAGCATCAGAACTAATACTATATCCATCTGGTTGAATAATGAAAGTAGTTAATCTTACATCTTTATCTTCTACTTTACTCAGCGTTGGAGAGACACTCCATTCTGTAATAAAAGAAGCATCTTTAGAAGTATGCTTTCCAGAGAGTAAAAGGTTACTAACAGATCTTTGTGTATACTCTAAATTATCTTTAACTACATCTATAGCATTCGAAATCTCTGTTCTTTGATCAAAAATGGCAGCTCTTTTCTCTCCATTCTGTATATGAAGTAAATTTAAACGATATTTAGATCTATTTGTTTTGAATGATAACCCAGCTAATGCAGAAGCTAACACATTATTTTTTCCTAAATCTCCTTGCTGTCTTCTATCAAATCGTAGTTCGTTAATATCACTTTCAGGATTTTTTTGGTAAATACCATTTTCAAAACCTTCATAAAATTCAGTTTCATTTTTATAATCTAAAGAAGCAATTACTCCTAATTTATTTTCTCCTATATCAAATTGATTCCCATAACTAAATCCTAAGCTAAAATCTGGCATTGAAGTCTGCTCCTGCGCTGCCATATTTGGTTCTAATCTACGAGTGAAATCATCTAAAATACTGTTATTAACTTGATCTGAAGGACTAGGTATATTAGCATTTTCAGAAAAAGGCAATTCTCTTGTACCATCATCAAAACCTAAAAAATCTGTAGCACCACCATCGTATGACAAGTAATTGCTTTTAAAATGCATACTAGGTGTATATCCTACAGAGGCTGAAAATGACATCTGCTTTTGCGTAGGAAAATCTTTTGTAATAATGTCTACTACTCCCCCCGTAAAATCGGCAGGTAAGTCGGCAGAAGCAGATTTTAATACAATTATATTTTCAAGGATATTGGTTGGGAAAATATCCATTTGTAACGTATTCTTATCTGGATCTAAACCTGGAACATCCATTCCATTCAAAATAGATTTAGTATATCTATCTCCCAAACCTCTTACATACACATACTTTCCTTCTTGAACCGATACACCTGGCACTCTTTTAATAGCAGAAGCAATATTACTTGCTCCAGTTTTCTTTATCCCTTCAAGAGACAATCCATCCATAAGCGTTACCGAGTTCTTTTGTAAGTTCAATACAGAAGCTTCGGTATTTTTTCTTACAGTAGTTGTAACAACTACCTCATCTAATACTGCTGAAGACGGCTGTAAAGTAACATTCACTTCTACAGTTTTACCTGCTTCAACAACAACATCAGTAATTTCTTGAGATGTATATCCAATAAATGAAAACACAATAGTATAAGTCCCCGCATTTACATCTAAGGAATATGCCCCTTCAAAGTCCGTAGTAGTTCCTTTACTTTCGCCTTTTATTGCAATATTAGCAAAAGGTAATACGTCATTAAATTCTCCATCCATAACCTTACCTTTTACAACTCCTTGCTGAGAAAAAGCAAATTGTGAGAAGATTAATATGAGACCTAATGTTGATATAAAATTTTTAAACATTATTACTTATTTATGTATTTAGTTTTAATTCCGTAAAATGTCCAAAACCTTAAATTAATAAGACTTTGGACATTTGATATTATAGTTTTAATTGTATAAGATTAGATTGCATCTGCAGAAGAAGCACTAGTCCATGTGAAAACCGATACATCAGCTCCAACTGTTCCTTCCGTAACTACAGTTGTATTGTCGATAAATTTAACTTCATCACCTGCTGTATAATCTCCAGCAAAAACATCTGTTAAAACAGTTCCTGTTGGTAAAATAATTTGCCAGTTAGCAAATGTAATTCTATCGTTAGCTAATTCTGTAGCAGAGTCTGCACCGTTTACATTAACTGTAGCGTCTGCTCCAAATCCGTATGCAAATACATTTTCTAAATTTGCTATAAGTCCGTCTCTTAAATCAGCATACTTACTAGAAGTACCAGCTCCGATTAGTGTAAGGTTTTTCATAGTATATCCACCCTCAGTAGTAGCGGATCCTTCTGGTCCATCTAATTCTAAAGCAGTACCAGATTCTGTACCCATAATAGCAACTCCATTATCTAAAGTACCTGTCCAAGCTTGATCTGCATCAAAAGCATCATCTCCTTGAGACCAAACTAAAGCATTTGTTACATTTACACTTCCACCAAACCACTCGATACCATCATCTTGGTTGGCAACAACTTCAATGTTTTCAACTACAGTTCCAGTTCCAACACCTCCTAAAGTAAGACCATTGATTTCGTTGTCTTGTCCTATAGTTATACCTCCATGACGAATAGATACATATTTAATAACTCCAGAGTTATCTGCAGCATCTGTTCCACCGTATTGTCCGTAAGGTTCAGAAGCAGGAATTCCTTCTATCTGAGCTGTTTCAACGTCTCCGTTTACAGAAATAGGTGCTTTACCTAATACAATTACACCACCCCAAAGACCTACGTCTGAGGTTGACAATGTTCCTTCTGTTTGCCCTGGCTCTATTCCATCTAATACAGATGTAAATATAATTGGACTATCTGCTGTTCCTTCAGCCATTAACTTACCTCCTTGATCTACTACTAAAGCAGACGCTAAAGACTCTTGTCCTTCTGCTCCTTTAATAATTGTACCAGGCTCGATTGTTAAAGTAACTCCTTCGTTAACTACTACTTTACCATCTAAAACATATACATTTTGAGATGTCCAAGTTTCATTGCTTAAAAGAATTCCAGATTTAGTAATTGTAGTTCCTATTGGTTCTGTTGGAATTGCTTCTTCAATAGCTGCTAATGTCCAGTTAAAAACATCTACATCTGCACCTACTGTACCTTCTCCAACTGCTGTAGCATTTGCTAAAAACTTAGCCTCATCTCCATCTGTATAGTCTCCAGCAAATACATCTCCAATAACCATTCCTTCTGGTAAAATAATTTGCCAGTTAGCAAATGTAATTCTATCGTTAGTTAATTCTGTAGCAGAGTCTGCACCGTTTACATTAACTGTAGCGTCTGCTCCAAATCCGTATGCAAATACATTTTCTAAATTTGCTATAAGTCCGTCTCTTAAATCAGCATACATACTAGAAGTACCAGCTCCGATTAAAGTAAGGTTTTTCATAGTGTAACCACCTTCAGTAGCAGTAGATCCTTCTGGACCATCTAATTCTAAAGCAGTACCAGATTCTGTACCCATTACAATAACACCGTTATCTAAAGTACCTGTCCAAGCTTGATCTGCATCAAACCCATCATCTCCTTGAGACCAAACTAAAGCGTTTGTTACATTTACACTTCCACCGAACCACTCGATACCATCATCTTGGTTGGCTACAACTTCGATATTTTCTATAACAGTTCCGTTACCAACACCTCCTAAAGTAAGACCGTTGATTTCATTATCTTGTCCTATTGTAATACCCCCATGACGGATAGACACATACTTAATAACTCCAGAGTTATCTGCAGCATCTGTTCCACCGTACTGTCCATAAGATTCAGAAGCAGGTATACCTTCTATTTGAGCTGTTTCAACATCTCCGTTTACAGAAATAGGTGCTTTACCTAATACAATTACACCACCCCAAAGACCTACGTCTGAGGTTGATAATGTTCCTTCTGTTTGTCCAGCCTCAATACCGTCTAATACAGAAGTGAATATAATTGGGTTGCTAGCTGTTCCTTCAGCCATTAACTTACCTCCTTGGTCTACCACTAAAGCAGATGCTAAAGACTCTTGTCCTTCTGCTCCTTTAATAATTGTACCAGGTTCTATCGTAAGAGTAACACCTTCGTCTACTACTACTTTTCCATCTAAAACATATATATTTTCAGAAGTCCAAGTTTCGTTTTCAGTTAAAATACCAGTTTTTGTGATTTCCTCCCCTTCTGGTTCAGGAGTAGGCTCTGGATTGAAATCATCATCACTAGAGCAGGATATTGCAAACATTGCTAATAAAGAAGCAATAGCTAAAAAATTAAATTTTCTCATTTTAATTAAGGATTTTAGGTTTTGATTCATTGTGTTTGTTAATCTATATGTTAAAACAACATATCTTTATTATTCGACTTTAATTCCGATGCAAATAAACGAGCCATCTACAAAAAGGAAGTTACCCGCGTGTTAAACATAAGTAAGTCCAATGTTACATTTGTGTTACCATATTAAATCATTGTTAACTGCTTTCATATTTTAATATTATCTTTACTTTTGACCTCGGAAAGGATAACCGAAAACTTTTAAATCATTAAAAATGTTTTAGTTATCTAAAAAAAACAACTATAAAATGTTTTTGCTGAAGAAATGCGAGACATAACTAAACCTTACAATACAGATGAAAAAAAGGGAAATTAAAATCCTTTTAGTCGATGACGAACCGGATATATTAGAAATCGTAGGATATAATTTATCTACTGAAGGATACAATGTTACTACTGCAAAAAACGGTATTGAAGCAATTGCTAAAGCAAAAAAAGAAAAACCACACCTTATTATTCTCGATGTAATGATGCCAGAAATGGACGGTATCGAAACTTGTGAACAAATAAGAAAATCTACCGATTTAAAAGACACTATTATTACTTTTCTTACTGCACGTGGTGAAGATTACTCTCAAGTAGCAGGTTTTGATGCTGGAGCAGACGATTATATTACCAAGCCTATCAAACCAAAAGTATTGGTAAGCAAAGTTAAAGCTCTACTTAGACGCTTAAAAGAAGATGATGAGCCTGTTGAAAGCATTGTTAAGGTTGGTAATATTACCATTAACCGTGACGAATACAAAATTATTCAGTCTGGAGAAGAAATTATCCTTCCAAGAAAAGAATTCGAATTACTTTCATTATTAGCCAGCAGACCAGGAAAGGTTTTTAAAAGAGACGAAATTCTAGATAAGGTATGGGGTAACGAAGTAATTGTTGGAGGGAGAACTATTGATGTACACATCCGTAAACTACGTGAAAAAATTGGCGACGATCATTTTAAAACTGTAAAAGGAGTTGGCTATAAATTTGTATTATAAATTCTATTATCCAAAGTATAACACCCAGAGAAAACCTGTAATGTATTCAAAAAAAAATCCTTTCACATACTTAATACAGAACCTTTCGATAAAAATTTAATGAGATTTGAGAGGCTTTCTAAAAAGTAATTTGTAGTTATCATCCTTCGACAAGCTCAGGATGACAGACAAGCTCAGGTTAACAGACAATCAGGTTGACATATAAATTTTAAATACTTTTTAGATAGTCTCCAACAAACAAAAGGAACAACATTCTAAAATTAAAAATTGATAGATTTTGATTTAAGTTTATTCTTACAATCTAAATCTATCATCTTTATTTTATAACTTTAACCATGGTTTCATAAACCCTAATTTTTAGTATTTAACAAAACACATAGCAACCTTTTAGCAGATTTAACATAACAATCTTGGAAACCAAATTAAAAAAATCATATCGTTTTGCACTGCGCTCATCAGCAATGATTGCAGCAGTAACAACCATCATTATTTCCTTATTTTTCTATTTCGAACTAAGAGGCTCTATGTATGCTGCAATTCTAATTTTAAGTGTTTTTATTGTTTCCTTTTTTATCATCCAATACCGTGTTGAAAAATTTATATACAAACGGGTTAAAAAAATATATGATGATGTTTCTCTTTTAGAATCTACCAATTTCCAAGCGCAACCTATTACTACAGATATGAGGACGCTAACAGAGGAAATTGAAAAATTTGCAGCTAATAAAAAACTAGAAATTGAAACTCTTAAAATTCGCGAAGGCTATCGAAAAGAGTTTATCGGAAATGTTTCGCATGAGTTAAAAACACCTCTTTTTACTGTTCAAGGCTATATTCTTACGCTTTTAGACGGCGCAATGGATGATAAAGTTATTAGAAAAAAATACTTATCGAGAGCTAGTAAAGGGGTTGAAAGACTTATTTATATAGTGAAAGATTTGGATATGATTACCAAATTAGAGGCAGGCGATTTAAATTTACAACGCGAAAATTTTGATATTGTAGAGCTTACTCAAGCTACTTTCGACTTAATGGAAATGAAAGCTCACAAGAAAAAAATCACCCTTACTTTCGACTTAGATTACAAGGAGCCAATTATGGTTAGTGCCGATAAAGAACGTATTCAGCAGGTTCTTACCAATCTCATTGTAAATTCTATTAAATACGGAAAAGAAGGTGGAACTACCGAAATTAGCATTGAAAACTTAGTAAAAAATAAAGTTATAGTTAGGGTTACCGACAATGGAGAGGGGATTGAAAAACAAAATATCCCTCGCCTCTTCGAACGTTTTTATAGAGTTGATAAAAGCGGAAGCAGAAAAGAAGGAGGCTCTGGACTAGGACTTTCCATAGTAAAACATATTATTGAGGCACATAAAGAAAAGATTTATGTGGAAAGCGTTTTTGGAGTAGGTTCCGAGTTTTCTTTCACCCTAGAAAAGTCTAAAAAGAGCGCTTAAATCGAATCTAGATTCAAAGCTGGCCAAGCCCTTAAAATCTGTAACCGTTTCTAACATTTCAATTTTAAAATCTTCTTGTTTACAATAAGGAACAAGATTTTCTTTTTGCAATCTTTCTGCCAAATACTCTTGCTCATATTGCCCTGGCGTAGGAATAAAAAATGCTTTCTTTCCTAGCTTTGCCAAATCTAAAACTGTAGTATAACCCGAACGCGATAAAACTAATTCACTTTCATTAAACGCCGTTTCAAGCTGGGTAGAATTCATATAATTATAAACTGTTACGTTTCCTTCTTGACAAAAATGCTGCTCGTCTTCAATCTTCCCTCTTACAAATAAAACATTGCCTTTATATTTTTGAGTTTCTTTAAGTAAATTACTTTCTAGTAGAGTACGCTGTGGTTCTGGCCCCGAAATAATAACCATTAACTTATATTTTACGGGCAACTCTTTACGTTCTAATCTACTTAATGGCCCTATGTATTTCAATTTCGGATTTTCTTTTTTTAAATGACCTAAGCGGCCACTTAAATTTGGCTCTCCAGCAACATCTGGCACCCAACATTCGTCAAACTTTTTGATTATTTTCTGATGCATTTCAGAACTAAACCATGTAGTATTTCCCGTCAATACATTTAATTGATGCGTAATAAAAACTGAAGGAACTTTTTTAGAATACACCCCCAAACGATTGTCGGAAATTATTCCGTCTAAAGCCAATTCTTTTACCAATTCTTTGGTTCTCTTTTTCTCCTTTTTGATGGCATTTAAAATTTTGGGCGAGTCCCAAAGCATCTTCAGTTTAAAATTCTTTGCTTTTTCAGCATATTTTATTTTATAAGAAGGCAATTCCACAAATTGCAAATCGGGGAATTCTTTGTTTAATAATTTATAAGCCTCTCCATCTGAAGCAATAATTGGCTCAAAATTTTCGGCTATTAATGCTCTTAATATCGGAATGCATCTTGTTGCATGTCCAAGCCCCCAATTTAAGGGAGCTACAAGAATTTTCTTCTTTTTAATCATAACTACAAATGAAGTTAATTTTTCACTACGAAAGATTTCCTTAATTTTGCCTTTTAATTAAATAATTGTTGTGGGGAGTAAAAACAAACTAAAACGCTTTAAGGAAAACGAAACATTTTCAAATGTACTTCAACCTACGCGTGATGAATTGGTAGAAGGAAACTTCAATCTAAAAGGAAATTGGAAAGCGTCTTTCTTTAAAAACAATAATCCCATTGTATTGGAATTAGGTTGTGGAAAAGGAGAGTATACTGTGAGTTTAGCTCAAAGAAACCCTAACAAAAATTATATTGGTGTTGATATAAAAGGAGCTCGTTTTTGGCGCGGTGCAAAAACATCGGTTGAAGAAAACTTAACAAATGTTGCTTTTATAAGAACCCAAATAGAACTTATAGAATACATTTTTGCTGCTAATGAAGTGGACGAAATATGGATTACCTTCCCCGACCCACAAATAAAGTACAAACGTACTAAGCATAGACTTACAAATTTTAAATTTTTAGAGCGCTACAATAACATTCTAAGCAAAGAGGGAATTGTACATTTAAAAACCGACAGCGAGTTTATGCATGGCTACACTCTAGGGCTACTCCACGGACTAAATTATGAGGTTTTATATGCAAACCACAATATTTATAAAAATGAAGGAAGTCCAGAAGAAGTAACCTCTATTCAAACTTTTTACGAAAAGCAATACCTTGAAGTAGAAAAACCAATTACATATATTAAGTTTAAACCCAACTAATGTCGCATTTATTCATCCTTTTTTTTGCTACTTTTTCGGCATCTTTAATGGCGGTAGTTTTCCCTGGTTTAATTAATATCACAGCAGCAAAAACCAGTGCTAAAAAGGGAAAAACTAGCGGAATGATTTTTGCTCTTGGCGCTTCAACCACAGTTATTTTTCAAGCTTATATTGGAGTTTTAATCTCCAAGTATCTTTATAAAAATCCAAATGTTATTGACATACTGCTAAAAATAGCTTTGGTAGTTTTTGGTTTTTTCGCTATTTATTTTTTCATCTTAGCAAAAAAGAAAAAAGATATAAAGCACCCTAGAAAGGTAAAGATTAATAAAAACAAGAAAAATGTATTCTTTAAAGGAATGCTTATTTCTGCTTTAAACGTTTTACCTATTGCTTATTTCTGCGGACTAAACGCCGCGTGGAATGTTTCTGGCTGGATTAAGTTTCAATTATGGGATATCCTAGTTTTTGTAATTGCTGCAGGACTAGGAACCTTTGCAATGCTCTATATGTATGTTTTTTATTTTGATAAACTTCAAGAACGCACCGATACCTTTTCACGCTATTCGGATTATATTTTAAGCGCCTTAATGGCTGTTTTATTAATCATCACCTTTGTACGTTTGTTTTATTCATAACACATGGAATCTTCAAATTTTTTTGATCGGGTATATAAAGTTGCTAAACAAATTCCCTACGGAAGAGTAACTTCCTACGGAGCAATTGCTACATACTTAGGCGCTGCCCGCAGTGCTCGTATGGTTGGCTATGCCATGAATGGTAGCAGTCTCAAAGAAGATGTTCCAGCCCACAGAGTGGTTAATCGAAAAGGGATTTTAACAGGCAAGCATCACTTTCAAGGCACCAATCTTATGCAGCAATTGCTAGAAAGTGAAGGCGTTGAAGTAATAGACAATCAAATTCAAAACTTCGAAAAGTATTTTTGGAATCCTTCTGAGGAGCTATAGGCATAGTTTTTGAAAACTATGGTTTTTGAATAAGTCAAAGATTACATCCTCAAATTATTCAATTGTAACTTATCAATAAAATAACTTCATAACAACGTAACTCGATAGCTACTTAATTTTAGAGGCGAAGTAATAAAATCTGTAATTTTCATTCCTAACAACGTAATCCCTAAACTTATTCTCTCTTTTACTCAATACTTTGTACTTTGTACTTTTCAACTTTCAACTTTCAACTTTCAACTTTAAATATGTATCTTTGTAATTTAGAATGAGTTTAAAATAAAATCAACTCCAAAAAGACCTAAAAAGCTAGGAAATAGCTTTTTAAACAACTCTTTCTACAAGGAAAAAAGTCACAAAGTGACCACAAGCATAAGAAGAATAAAACATGAAATTAGATAAAAAAGAAATTTTAAAAGCACTCGAAACGATTTCCGCTCCAGGTGAAGGAAAAAACATGATAGAAAGTGGTGCCGTTACAAATGTTATGGTTTTTGGCGATGAAGTAGTAGTAGATATTACTATTAACAATCCAAGTTTACAGGCCAAGAAAAAAACAGAAGTAGAAATTTTAAAAACAATACACGATAAGGTTTTCCAAAAGGCTAAGGTAAAAGTAAACATCAAAGTTCAAGCGCCAGAAAAACCAGAAATTAAAGGAAAAGCAATTCCTGGAATTAAAAATATTATTGCAGTAGCTTCTGGAAAAGGAGGAGTAGGAAAATCTACCGTAACTTCCAATTTAGCTGTTACTCTTTCTAAAATGGGATTTAAGGTAGGACTTTTAGATGCCGATATTTATGGCCCTTCTGCCCCAATTATGTTTGATGTTGTTAACGAAAAGCCACTCGCTATTAATGTTGATGGGAAATCAAAAATGAAACCTATTGAAAGTTACGGAGTAAAAATACTTTCAATTGGATTTTTTACACAACCTAATCAAGCCGTTATTTGGAGAGGACCAATGGCTTCCAAAGCTTTAAATCAAATGATTTTTGATGCCGCTTGGGGCGACCTCGATTTCCTTTTAATAGACCTCCCTCCTGGAACTGGAGATATCCATTTAAGTATCATGCAAGCGCTCCCAATTACGGGTGCTGTTGTGGTAAGTACCCCTCAGAATGTAGCTTTGGCAGATGCTAAAAAAGGAGTTGCAATGTTTCAGCAAGAAAGCATCAATGTTCCTGTTTTAGGTATTGTAGAAAATATGGCGTACTTTACACCCGAAGAACTGCCAGACAACAAATATTACATTTTTGGTAAGGAAGGTGCTAAAAATCTGTCTAATGATTTAAATGTGCCATTTTTAGGAGAAATTCCACTAGTACAAAGCATTCGTGAAGCAGGAGATGTTGGCCGTCCGGCAGCATTGCAAGACAACACACCTCTTGAAATATCGTTTAAAGAAATTACAAAAAATATAGTGCAAGAAGTAGTTGGTAGAAACAAAAGTTTGCCTCCTACAGAAGCCATCAAAATTACCACTATGGCAGGTTGTTCTGCGGTTACTAAGAAATAATTTATACAGCAATGACGTCTGAAGAAGTTAAATTAAATGTACAAAAAGCTCTAGAAGAAATAAGACCTTTTTTAGAAAGCGATGGAGGAGACATCAGTCTAGTTTCCATTGATAATGACAAAATAGTAAATGTAAGACTCGAAGGAGCTTGCGTAGGATGTAGCGTTAACCAAATGACCTTAAAAAGTGGTGTGGAAATGACGATAAAAAAATACGCCCCGCAAATAGAACAAGTAATAAATGTAGAATAATTTGGGCGTATTTCCCTACCAATAAGCGCTGCTTATTGGTAGGGAAACCGGGCTTTTGCCACTCGCTTCTAGGCATTACTATGCCTAAAGAGCTCAAACAAAGGCGCAATCCCTTACGCATACTAACAAATATCATATAAAAAAAAGCATTGGGAGAGTACCTTTGCATTTTCTAAAAGTTATTTTGTAATGATTCAAACAGATATACTTATCATAGGAGCTGGCCCAACAGGACTATTCACTGTTTTTGAAGCTGGTTTATTAAAACTCAAATGCCACCTTATTGACGCGCTACCACAACCAGGTGGACAATGCTCTGAAATATATCCTAAAAAACCAATTTATGATATTCCAGGGTTTCCAGAAGTTTTAGCAGGAGATTTAGTAACCAATCTGATGAAACAAATAGAAGCTTTCGAACCCGGATTTACTCTTGGAGAAAGAGCAGAAACTATTGAAAAGCAAAAAGACGATTCCTTTATTGTTACCACCAATAAAGGCACAAAACACCAAGCAAAAGTAGTAGCCATAGCTGGCGGATTAGGAAGTTTTGAACCTAGAAAACCTCAGCTAGAAAACATTCTTGATTTTGAAGATAAGGGAGTTGAATATATTATTCGTGATCCAGAAATCTATCGAAACAAAAAAGTAGCGATTGCTGGAGGTGGAGATTCTGCGCTTGATTGGAGCATCTTTTTAGCCGATATTGCTCAAGAAGTAACGCTTATTCACAGAAGAAATGAATTTAGAGGCGCGCTCGATTCTGTAGAAAAAGTAGAAGAATTAAAAAAACTTGGTAAAATTAACCTTGTAACTCCTGCCGAAGTTACTGCACTTAAAGGTAGTACAAAACTTGAAAATATTACTATTAAACAAAACAACGAGGAGTTTGATTTGGAATTAGACCATTTTATTCCGCTTTTCGGATTATCTCCTAAACTTGGACCTATTGCCAATTGGGGATTAGAAATAGAAAAAAATGCCATCAAAGTAGATAATACATTAGACTATCAAACTAACATTCCTGGTATTTATGCAATTGGAGATGTAAATACCTATCCAGGGAAATTAAAATTAATATTATGTGGATTCCATGAGGCTACTCTAATGTGCCAAAGTGCCTACAAACGTATTTTTCCTGATAAAAAATATGTTATGAAATATACTACTGTTAGTGGTGTTGATGGTTTTGATGGTTCAAGAAAAGAAGCAGAAAAAGCTGTTGTTAAATCCATTAATTAAAAACTCTACTTATTTACTAGAGTTTTATAGTTTTTCAAGGAAGTTTTATTTATTTTTGCTGCTTTAAAAACACAATGCAATGTCCGACATCACAATAAAAATTAAAGACCGAGAAGGAGAAGTTCACGAAATATTAGCACCAACAGATATGGCTATGAATTTAATGGAAGTAGTTCGTTCCTACGAGCTTGCTCCAGAAGGAACTATTGGTGTATGTGGAGGTATGGCAATGTGTGCTTCATGCCAATGCTATGTAACCTCAGACCACACCCTACCAGAAATGAGTTATGACGAGGATCTAATGCTTGCCGAAGCCTTTAATGTAAAAGATAATAGCCGTTTAGGATGTCAAATCCAAATGACATTTGATTTAGACGGGCTCGAAGTGGAGTTAGCTCCAGAGGTATAAACACCCAATAATTAAAATATATAAGAGTGAGTATTCTAGTTTTGATGCAGAATACTCACTCTTATTTTTTTACTTTAAAAGATTCTTTTTTCGGATCTCAAATAGAATTTGAGTTACAAAACTACTATAAGCTTCTTTAGAAGGATGTAAATCGTCTGAGGCAACCAACAAACTGTTTTTTAAACCTTCTCTAGTAATGTTTGTGACATTTACATAACTCACTCCCATAATCTCTGCAGTCTTTTTAGCAAAGGCATTGTATGAGTCAATTTCGTTTGAAATCTCTTCAGTATTACCTTTCTTTTGTCCAAAAGGTGTATACGCATAATCTGGGATTGAAACCACAATTACTCTACTTTTATCGCCTTTTGCCAATTCAATTGATTTTGCTAATAACGCAGGAAAATCTTCTTGATATAAAGAAAAATCTTTTCCTTGATATTGGTTATTCACCCCTATTAAAAGGGTTACTAAATCAAAAGTACTTGCAGGTTGCTCTTCTTTTATTGCTTGAATAAGATCTGCTGTTGTCCAACCTGTTTTTGCAATAATTTGGAGTCCAATTTTAGCATTGGTATCTTCCGCTAAATCTTCTATTAATTGTATAGGGAAATTACAGCTTTCGCAAACACTTTCTCCTATTGTATAACTATCTCCTAAAGCTAAATAATTAAAATCTTCTGCTGTTGGAGCACTTGTACTCTCCATGGATGTTTGTTGTGTTTTACAACCCACAACAAATACCATCAATATAATTACATATTTTTTCATTTGTTTATTATTTAAGTAGCTAGGGGGATAATAAAGGACTTATGCACTCTTTAGGTTGGCAATTTACTACTATTTAGATAATTTAAGAATATA
This sequence comes from Galbibacter sp. L-19, assembly GCF_056857615.1. NCBI lineage: Bacteria > Pseudomonadati > Bacteroidota > Flavobacteriia > Flavobacteriales > Flavobacteriaceae > Galbibacter > Galbibacter sp. L-19. Next base: position 34,405 of record NZ_JBSXNL010000048.1, on the reverse strand, counting down.
TACCTCTAATTATTGGCTAAAAATTAAGAGTTAACTGATATGGTTTGCGCTTTAATATCTCGCAAAATTCCATCCCAAAGTTGTGTTCTTTTTTCTAAAGATACCAGCGCAACTTCTTCTACTTCTTGCCACTTATTTTCATCATTTCCGCAAAGTTCTTCTACCATTTTATAAGCTAGAGGGCCATGTGTATCTCCATCAACTTCTATATGCCTTTCAAAATAATACACCAATCTAGTCATATCTATTTCTGGATACTCTTGTTGCATATCTTTTAAAATAGCAGTAAACATATCTGGAATTAAATCTTCTCGTCCAAAGGTAAAAGCAGCAGCTATTTTATGTGGTTTTCCTTCAGCAATAACTTCAAAAGTAAATTTTAGAAACTCTTGTATGCCACTCGGCAAGGTATTTTTATCTAAAACACTTTGAACATCTTTTACAGTGGATAAACTATTTACAAAATCTTCTATAGTACTAATTGAAGCTCCACACAGTTGCATGGCTTCTAGATACATTTCATAATGACTTTTGTAAGCTCCATTTTCGTCAACATCTGTTTCTTCTCCTAAAACAATCTCATTAATTAGATACCTAGTTACAGGATTCCCAACAGGTTTCCAAGGCAAAGAAGTACAGGTTAAACTATTTTGAAGCGCCTTTAAAAGCGACATAAAATCCCATACTGCATATACATGGTGCTCTAAAAACGTTTGTAAATGAATTGGAGTTTGGATTGCTTTATACAATGGATGTGCCAATAAAACTTCTCTTTGGCTACCTATATGTTCATTAATTTTTTCTATATTCATAACAATAAATCATGCAAGGCTTATAAACAATCTAAAACCTATACAGTTCTTAATTTGCAAATATAGAAATCTCAGTCCCAAATAAATATAAGAATTTAAGACTTTTATCATAAAAGACATTAATGTCTGAGCAAAAACACAAGACTGCTTCGCTATAAAGAAACAGCGTAAAGACTAAATTTTAGCTATCATAAAGTTATGAGCTTTATATAAATATAGTTGATGGGAACAAATTTGACTCATTTTCAATACAAAGTCCTATAATAAACTCAGGGCAGATGTTGGGGAATTAAACCCTCTACGAGGGATTGAAACGAACTTTCATTTATACTTTTTAACAGCAAGAGGTTATTTGGAAAATATCTTTTAAACCTTGATATAGCTGGAGTTTATATTTATCGGACAACAGTTCTTAAAAGATAGAAACGAAAAACAAACTTTTAAAAACTAAAAATGGACTTAAAATCAATCTAAAACAGTATATTCTCTAAATTAGAGTAAATTATTTATTTTATACTTAATATTGATCTATAGATTACTATTAAAAAGTTTTAATCTCTATTAAATTGTATGCTAAAAAAATTCTTGCTTTTTTTTCTCTTCATATACGCTCCGTATTGTATTGCTCAATACAGTGTAAGCAATGCTTTTTATAATGCTGTTGACGATACACTAAAGCCTGCAAATAGAGAAAACATTAAGTTAATGGAGTTGTTACGAATGATAGATCACAACTCATTATTTTACCCAGAATTTAATAGCGAAAAGGATTCTTTAATAGAAGTTATCAAAAAAAACACCTCCCCACTAGCTATAGAGGACAAAATTGATGCATACTTCATGCTAATGCTTTATAATTTTAATCATAATCATAGAGATAGTACACAAACGCTAAAATATGGAGATTCCTTAAAAATGTTAATTCAAAATAAGGAAGAAGGACATTTTTATCAACTCTATACACAAAATGCCATTGAAGCAATTCATCATCTTAATGCTAACCGATACGGAAAAGCTATTGAAATCCTCAATTTAACTATTGAAGATGCTAATAAAATAGAACACCCTGAATATCTAGCAAATGCCTATTCTGCCCTATCTTTTGCATATTATCAAACTTTTCAGTTTAATGAATCTCTAAAATATTATCATAAAACCGACTCCATTGCAGCACTATATTCCACAAAACAGTTTAGAGAACATATTAAAGTTGTTGCAAAAGATAAAGAAGTTGAAGAGCCAATTCTAAAATATATTGATATCAAAAATGCTGAAATGCTTACAGCTGCTGAAAAACGACTTAAGGAAAATAAAATCTACTATCAAAAAAATAAAAATGATTGGAATTATATATATTTTTTAAGAGCCGCCTATATAGCCTACCTAAAAAACGATGTAGAAAAAGCCAATGAGCTATTTAACAAAATAGACATAGAAAGATTAAGTAATAATACATATTTAACTTCTGTATACCCAGTAAAAACCATGAAAGCCTTATTGCAAGTTCACAATGGGGCTGTGGACGAAGCTTATAACTTCTACAACAATACCGAAGCTTACAAACCTGTGGAACATTTGTATAAAGAGTTACTTATTGAAGCGCTTTACAAAGCATTTTTAAAAAAAGGAGACCTAGAAAAGGTTGAGTTCTTACACAAACAAACAGATAATAATACTATTACCCAAAACATATACAAATACCAGGGTCTGGTAGCAGTTGCAGAAGCAGAACACCTAACACATGTAAAAGAACTAAAAATATTAGACCTAGAAAACCAAATTCAAGAAGACAAGAATCAAGATATTATATTATACGCAACTTCAACTATCCTCATACTTTTATTATTAGGAATTGTAATTATTCGAGCTAAAGAAAATCAGATTAAGCGACTTATTGATGAAGAAACATACAATAACCGAATTAGGTTGTTAGAAGAATCTCTAGAAGAAGTAGATAGAAAAATGAAAGATAATAGAAAAGACATTGGAGAGCAATTGCATAACGAGTATTTAGGCAATCTACTGGCTTTAAAATACCTTGTTTCCGATTATCATGACAAAGCTAAAATCCAAAAAAACAAAGATAAACTTAACGTTATTATTGAGGAACTAGATATGCTCTATCAAGAATCAAGAAATTTTTCGCACCAATTAATCCATGGAAAAGATGAAAATGTATCCTTAAATATTGTTGATTATTTAGACAGTCTACAATCTAGATTTGAAGAAGTAGGACTCTTAAAAATTCATTTACTATTAAACGATGATACAAAAGATAAATTACTAAACATACTCAATAAAGACCAACAACAAGTTATCTTCCAATTATTAAAAGAAACCATTTCAAACACCATTAAACACGCCAATACTCAAAACCTAAGTATTGCCATTCGTTTTACAGATTCCACTTGTGCAATAGTGTTAGAAAATGATGGTATTAAAAATACAATTAAAAAACCGAGTAAAGGTGTCGGCCTTATGAGTTTAAGACAACGTTTTCAAAAAATTAATGGAACTATAGATTTTTCTTTAAGCGCAAACGGATTCAGAACAGAAGCCTCCTTTCCACTTCAAAACAATAGCAAACCAGCTAAAAGCAAGCTCGAAAAACATCAGAAAGAGAACTAAAAAAATTAATTTACAAACTACTTTTTTGTTGATTATAAAATGCATCTGCTTGAAGCTGCATAATCTCTCTTGCCGATTTTCTTTTATATTGATACAACTCATCTTCCGACGCTAAATCTTCATAAACTTTATCGTTTATAGTTGCATCTGTAGCTAATTGTTTATTCCTTTGATACGCTTTTTGTTCAGCCCAATTTCTAACTGTATTTTCAGAATCTTCAAGTTTTATATCATATTCTCCTTTTGGCGCTAATAATTTAGAAATAATGGGAGCCGATTCAATAGCCAAAAACAATAAAAATATAAACAAAGAAGGCAACCAAGGTAATTTATCCAAAGCATTTACTCTGGCCATAAGTCCGTCAAAACCATCTATAGTTGGCTGTGTTGTATTTATTTTATCGTTTAGGTTTGTCTTCAAAACTGCTATTTCATTTTCTTTATTCTGAATAGTATTTTGATTTTGAAGCTTCAATGCCTGTAGTTCTGCTAATGCTTTATCGTGTTTCTCTCGCTTCTCTTTATAAACAGGTCCTTTTCCTATTTTCATAGTCCCTTTTGTCCCTTCAGCTTCAGAAATAAATGTATTATACAAGCTGTTCACTTCTGCTTCTTTTGAAGCTATATCTTCTTTTAATCCTAAAATTTCAGCATTTAATTTTTCTATTTCAGGCGAAAATTGCAACGCTATTTGCTCTTGGTTATCGAGTGTCATTTGGTTTTTTTCCTCTAAAAGAACACGATCTATTTCCTTCTGAAAAATTTTAAGCTCTAATGGTTTAGCAATCACCACAGCTATAATAATTGCCAAAATAAGCCTTGGAATTGCCTGAAGAAATTCACTTTTAAAATTATCCCTCTTCTTTATAGTTGAAACTATAAATCTATCTAAATTGAAAATAAGTAATCCCCATATCAACCCGAAAAAAACAGCAGTATATACATTATCAAAAACAGTATATAGCGCATAACTGGAAGCTATAAAAGCCATAATAGCTGTAAAAAATACAGTCCCTCCTATTCCAGCCTGTTTTATTTGTTCTGCTTTTGAACATTTAGAAAGCAAATCGGTATCTGCGCCAGCGCACATCCAGAAAAAATTTTTAATCATAACATAGTCGATTTTAGATTGATGCTATATATAACGCTAAAACCCTGAAAATGTTACACTTTAAATCATTTTAATCTTTTAAAGATTTGATTTCCAACAACTTTAATTTTTTCCACATATTTGGAGTATCTAAAATAATAGCTCTTGTATCCAACAAATAACGCGCTCTCTTTCCTGCATATGCTTTTTGAAGCTCTTGCTCCAAATTCATAATTTCTCCCAATTCCAAATTTTCGTCTCCATAAACTCGATACACCACATGGTCGTACTTCATTACTGGCTGACTCCTAACGTATGATTTTGTATAAGCTTCTACCTCCTCTATATTTAGCAATGTATTATGGACTTTTATCTTCCCTTCATAATTTATAATTGCATCCACATATAAAGCTTTAGAATGCATCAAATCTGATTGAGAATATAGATGGTTTGCTGAAAAAATCAGTAAGAAAAGTACCCCTGATAGCTTTAAAATATATTTCATAATTAATTGTATATTTCATAATTAATTGTTTCTCAACACACAATCAAAAAATATTCCATAAAAAGGAGTAAACTCCCTCGGAGCAAGCTCACGAAGCACTATAAGGAAAAGCTAAAAATATTTCAACGCAATTCCTTCGGGAAACTCAGGACAGACTTTGGAGCACTCAAACCTCGATTATTGAGTAAATTATCTTGTTCTCGAAACATTAGAACAAGATAATTTACTCCGTTTTTATGAAATATAACTAGCTAAAATTTTAGTCCTATTTATTATGTTCTAATAGATAATTTGTAATTAATGTATACAAATGTCTAGAAGTATTAGCCCCCTCATAAATGCCATGCGAACGATTTGGATATACCATGATGTCAAATTGTTTGTTCTGACGAATTAATTCGTTTATTAAAAACTCCATATTTTGATAATGCACATTATCATCTCCAGTACCATGAATTACTAATAAATTCCCCTCCAAATCTTTAGCATAAGTTACTGGTGAACCTTCTATAAAATCCTCTTCATTTTCTTGTGGCAAGCCCATATAACGCTCTTGGTATACATTATCATAAAACAACTGGTTTGCAACTGCAGCAACTGCAATTCCTGTTTTATAAATATCAGGATATCTAAACATTAAATTCAACGTCATAGATCCACCTCCACTCCAGCCCCAAACAGCAACATTATCGGTATCAACAAAATTCCATTTTAAAACTTCTTTTGCTGCCAGCGCTTGATCTTTTGTGTTAATAACGCCTACTTTTCTATAAATAGATTTTCTCCACTCACTTCCTTTTAAAGAAGGAGTCCCCCGATTGTCCATTTTTATCACCACAAAACCTTGTTGCGCCAAAAAAATATCATATAATCCAATCCAACTATCTACAGCCATTTGCCCCCAAGGCTCTCCATAAACATTAAAAACAACTGGATATTTTTTAGTACTATCAAAATTTGCAGGTTTTGTAATTCTTCCATCAACGTCTATTCCTTCGGAAGTAGTAACCGTAAAAAACTCGGTAGTAGGCAAGGTAAGCGTTTGTAACTTGTCATTCAATCGTTTGTTAGCTACTAAAGTAATTATGGTTTCGTGCTTTGGCAAACTAATTAAACGTGTAGTTTTAGGACTATTAATATTTGTATGATTATGAATAGCATACGCTCCATTTGGAGCTATATTATAGGTGTTAATTCCTTCATACTCACTAGGAGTAATTTTATGTAACTTTCCTTTTCCATTTAAAGAAACGCTGTACAAATAGCGTTGGGTTGGATTATCTGGCGAAGCACTTAAAAATAAATCTTTATCTGAAACAGCATAAAAAGACGCTACGTCATAATCTCCAGGGGTTAAAAGTGTTTTCTTCCCATTTTCAATATTCACTTTATACACATGTCTCCAACCATCGGTTTCTGTCATTCTTAAAAAGGAAGAATTATTATCTGTAAGCAATAACTTATTCCCATCCCATTGATTAGAAGACACATCTGGATATCCTATATCTACCCATGTATCTTCTGTTTCTGTATATATTTTTTTTACTGAATTTGAAGAAGGTTTATAAGTAAAAATATTCAGTTCATTTTGCTTTCTGTTTATCTGCTGAATTAATAAAAGATCACTATTTACCCATTGCATACCTGGAAGATAATGCTGCACAGCATCTCCAGGAATATCAATCCATGTAATATCTTTTGAAACTGTATTTACCACAGCAACCTTTGTGCTGGATGGGTTCTGTCCCACCTTTGGATATTGCACAGGAATAGGCTTTGAGTAAATAGAATCGGTATTATTAATCATATAAAAAGTTCCTATTTCCGAAGCATCCAACTGCCAAAAAGCAATTAATTTTGCATCTGGGCTCCATGAAAAACCATCACGCATTCCAAACTCTTCTTCATATACCCAATCAAAGGTTCCATTGATAATATCTTTAGTACCATCGGTTGTTAATTGCGTAATGTTTCCCGATTTAAAATCCTCTTTATACACATTAAAATTATGCACATAGGCTACATATTTATTATCCTCAGAAAATTTAGCAAACATCAGAGAAGAAGCGGGAAAATTAGCTCCAATCTGTTTTAACGTATTGTTTTCAAAATTGTAGACCCAATAATCGCCTTTTGTATTAGAGCGCCAAACGCGACTAGAATTTGTAAAAATTAACACTTTACTTTCGTCTGAAGACAAGCTAAAATCTTCTATTCTTAGTGTTTTTTCACTTCCTTCAGGTTTTAATCCTTCCGCAGAAACAAAAACGCTTTTTTCATTATTCTTACTGATGTATTTAATGAGCTGGTCTTCACCAGCATCATTTTTTTCAATAGTTACAAATGCTTCCCCATCAGAGATCCAAGAAATTGAACGCTGATGATCGCTTCTAAATTCCGAAGAATTATAAATTCTATCCAGCGTTAACATTTTATCTTGCTGCGCTACAGCATTGGTGCAAATAAAAATTGCAAGGCAAGAGAGCCAAAAGTAGATTTTCATATTTTTTATTTAAGCGTTTTTTAATTCTTCAATATCAGCAACCGTTTTTGCTAATGGATTTCCTAGAATCTGGCTCCCTTCTTTTGTAATCAAGATATCTTCCTCCACTCGGATTCCCCCGAAATTTTTAAACTTTTCAACCTCCTCATAATTCACAAAATCGGTGTATTTACCTTGTGCTTTCCATGCATCAATCAAAAACGGATTAAAATAAATACCAGGTTCTACTGTAATTACAAAATTTTCTTTCAATGCTTTCCCTAAACGTAAAGACTTCAAACCAAACTCGGTACTTTTTTTAAGAGTATCGGTATATCCAACATAAGGCTCCCCAAGATTTTCCATATCATGAACATCAAGCCCCATCATATGTCCTAACCCACATTGAAAAAACAACGTATGTGCTCCTTTCGCAACAGCTTCTTCTACATTTCCTTTCATCAATCCCATTCCCTTTAACCCTTCAACTAATTTAGTAGCTGCCAATAGATGTACATCTCTAAAAAGAATACCTGGCTTTAAAGCATCTATAGCAGAGTTATGAGCATTAAGAACAATAGTATAAACCTCTTTTTGAAGAGTCGTAAAACGCTCTGAAGCGGGGAAAGTACGAGTCATATCTCCAGCATATCCCATGCCTGTTTCTGCCCCACAATCGCAAAGCACCAAATCTCCTTCTTTGATCAAATTCTCCGTGGCATGGTTATGTAAATATTGCCCGTTTGTTGTAAGAATAATTGGAAAAGAAATATTCCCTCCGCCACCAATAGCAATAGCTTGAAGATCTCCAGCAATTTGCTTCTCTGTTTTTCCTGCATTTCCATTTTTAATTGCGTAGGTATGCATTTCTGCAGTAATATTTACCGCTTTTGTAATCTCTTGAACTTCTTCAGTTATTTTAATTTCTCGCTGCGCTACAATTGCTTTCGTTAATGCTACAGAAAAAGCCCCTGCAACTTCTTGCACAGGAACATCCAATAATTCACTTAACTGAATAGTGGTTTCCGAACGATAAGGAGGCAAGTAATGAACTTTTGCCTGTTGCTTTCCATTTTTAATGTAGTTTGCAAGTTCGCTAAGTGGTTTTACCTTTTTTATTCCAGCTTTAGCAGCCAACTCTTCAAGTGGAGTTGTTGCTCCAATCCAAACAATCTCCTCTGGAGTTGGATTATTACCAAAAAGTATTTCTTCATCTTTTTCAACATCTATTACAAAATATACATCTGGAATATTAACTCCTGTATAATATAAAAAAGTACTGTCCTGACGGAAAGGGTACCAATTGTCTTTACAATTCATTCCCATTTCCCCATTCCCTGGAAATAACAGTATTCCACTTTTTAAAGTTGACTTTAAATGATTTCTACGAGCTATATATATTTCTTTGGTAAACATGCTTGAAGTTTTTATGAATTTAATTTAACAAATTTGAAGATAATACTGCATTATAGCAACATTTTAGCACGTTAAGGTTAATATAATACCATTAACAGCTAATATTTGCAGAAAAATCTTCTTGTCTTAAAAGAAAAAAGCCACTTATCTAATTGACAAGTGACTTTTATAATTATGATACTCTTTCTGTATTTACTTACTTAATTCTGTAAAATATTTATAGAAATAAGGAATTGTTTCAATTCCTTTAAGGTAATTCCACACCCCATAATGTTCATTAGGAGAATGTATAGCATCGCTATTGAGTCCGAATCCCATTAAAATAGTTTTGCTTTTCAGCTCTTTTTCAAAAAGAGAAACGATAGGAATACTTCCACCACTACGCTGAGGAATTGGCGTTTTTCCAAACGTTTCCTCGTATGCTTTGCTTGCAGCTTGATACCCTAAACTATCTATTGGAGTTACATATGGATACCCTCCATGATGTGGTTTTACCAAAACCTTTACTCCTTTTGGAGCAAGACTCTCAAAATAAGCTTGAAACAGTTCGGTAATTTCTTTCCAATCTTGATCTGGCACCAAACGCATTGAAATTTTAGCATAAGCTTTACTCGCAATTACTGTTTTAGCACCTTCGCCAATATAACCACCCCAAATTCCATTAACATCTAAAGTTGGTCTAATACTTCCACGCTCGTTGGTACTGTATCCTTTTTCTCCATAGACATCTTCAATAGCCAATGCATCCTTATAATTATCTAAAGAAAAAGGAGCTTTAGCCATTTCAGAGCGTTCTTCTACAGAAAGCTCAGCTACTTTATCATAAAAACCTGGCACAGTAATATGGTTATTTTCATCGTGTAAAGCCGCAATCATTTTAGTAAGTACATTTATAGGATTTGCAACAGCTCCACCATATAAACCACTATGTAAATCTCTGTTTGGCCCTGTAACTTCTACCTCCACATAGCTTAACCCACGTAGCCCCGTAGTAACCGACGGCACATCTTTGGCAATCATCCCTGTATCAGAAATTAAAATTACGTCATTTGAAAGTTTCTCTCTATTATTTTTAACAAACCATTCCAAACTTTCTGAGCCTACTTCTTCCTCTCCTTCAATCATAAACTTAACATTACAAGGAAGATTTCCAGTTTGCGTCATAAACTCCAATGCCTTTACATGCATATACATTTGCCCTTTATCATCGCAAGCTCCACGGGCAAAAATCGCCCCTTCTGGATGAATTTCTGTCTTTTTAATTACAGGTTCAAAAGGAGGAGAATTCCATAAATCTAATGGATCTGGTGGCTGCACATCATAATGTCCATATACCAAAACCGTTGGGAGTGTTTTATCTATAATTTTTTCTCCAAAAACAATTGGATATCCTGGAGTTTCGCAAACCTCTACATGCTCACATCCTGCCTTATCTAACGCTTCTTTTACAGCTTCTGCTGTATTAAGAACATCTTGAGAAAATGCAGGGTCTGCACTTACAGAAGGTAACTTTAATAATTCGATGAGTTCTGCAATAAATCGATCTTTATTTGTATCGATATATGACTTTATATTTTCCATGAAGTATTTTGTTGTGAACTCAAATGTACAAAAAAAGAACTTTTTTTAATTATAAAGTTTGATTATTGAAAAATTGAACTATATTTGCACCCACAAAATCACAACGCGGGTGTGGTGGAATTGGTAGACACGCTAGACTTAGGAGTTAACCAAATAGAGGTTCTTAAAATATTGTTAAAACGCGGGCGTGGTGGAATTGGTAGACACGTCAGACTTAGGATCTGATGCCGCGAGGTGTGGGAGTTCGAGTCTCCCCGCCCGTACAAAAGTCGAAGAGAAATCTTCGGCTTTTTTTTGTTAAAATAGGGGTGATTTCTTGGTTGTTTTTTTGCTCGGGTACAACATAGGTACAACATTTTGCCATTTTTGAGGTTAAAATATAATTTGATAACAATTGAGATTAAAAAATATTGCAGGAGTTAATTACAATAGTATTTCCATTAATTTTATATTCACTCTGTCCCAAAAATGGAATGAATTTAGGACGGCAAATCTTCCATCCCTGCAATGTTGGATGATTATGCCTTCGTCATTTCCGCATTTATCGATTTGTATCAGGCCACTTTTGATGAACAATGGTTAAATAAAGCAGAACTTCTAACGGATTATACCATCAATCACTTTTTTGATGCAAATTCGGGTATGTTCTATTACACGCATAATGAACAATCCAATTTGATTTCCCGTAAAATGGAAATTTCGGATAATGTGATACCGGCTTCTAATTCAGAGATGGCTAAAAATCTATTGTTTCTTGGCAACTATTTATGCAATGAAGATTACATTGATAAATCAAGACAAATGGTAGTGAATGTACAAGGAGAAATTTATAAAACCCCACATTTTTATTCGAATTGGGGCATCGTAGAATCCTATTTCATCCACCCTCCTTATGAGGTGACCATTCTTGGCAATGATCATGAAAAGATAAGAAAAGAAATGGATGCGCACTATTTGCCCCAAGTACTTTTTATGGGAGGTAAAGAAGAAGGGAATCTTGAACTATTGCAAAACAAACTGGTAGAATGGCAAACAACTATTTATGTGTGTCAGGATAAGATGTGTAAGTTGCCCGTAACAGAGGTTGCTAAGGCATTAAAACAGTTAAATTCAAACTGAAGAAGATGTTATTTTACTAGTCATAAAAGTTGTTGACATAAGAGATAAGTCGAATTCTAACGATTGCTACATTTCCAAAAAAAACTGGTTCGGTAAGGTTATTTCTTTTTTATAAAAAGCCTTCAATCAAAGACAAATTTTAGATCAGGTCATCTACAATGGCCCCCCCTAGGGCATTTTTCTTGACCTATGCGATACCGTTTTCCATGGCACTGAAAGAAGAGTACATCTCACTGGTCCCGACAACTTGACCGTTGGAGGCCTTTAGGCGGAACCTGAATTCTCCGCCCCTGTCCTTGTAAATATCAAATTTTTGCATAAATATTGGTATTATGATTGACACTGAAAAGATACGAAAAAAAACAGGATCAGAGCTGCACCTTTATTGACCCGTTTCGGAACACCACTTCGGCATCCACTGTAATAGGGTTTCTGGTCCGTCTTGAGTAATAGATGTCATCCTCGTAATAGTAATCGTCATTGTGGTAAAAGGCATGGTTACAGGTATGGCATTCTTTCAAATGCTCCAATTCCCGTTTTCTTAGTTCCCTGTAATATTCCCTTTCATGTTTTGCCAGCTCACGATAGTTTTCATATTCCTTTTTTTGCATTTCCCTATGGTGTTCCGCTATCTTTTTATCGTGCTCCCGCTGCCGTTCCATTTCCTTTTTATGGTATTCTTTTCTGTGTTTCCACTCGTCCTTGTTTTTGTGCTGGGCAAAGACCTGTCCGGCCATTAAGAGTATGATCGATATAAATAATACTTTGGTTTTCATGATCGTTGATTTTTAATTTTTTTAATTAAAACAAAAGCTGTGCCAAAGAAAATAGCAAAACAACTTTTAATATGTAATTAATTGACTTTTAGTTTTGCGAAATTTAGATTATATTTCAGCCCATTCCCCTGCCTGCCCGTTCCAAAGGCGGGCATTCCGCTGCTCTACATTCCAGAAAAATGCGCTTCGTGGAAAAAGACCTTGGACACAACTTCAAAGATTCCGATTTCCATTCCTCTTACCCACTTCTTCCCAAGAAAATTCGGGGAGCGGACAAATGCTACTTCGGCTCTCTACAGGCATTTCCAATCTCCATCTTTAAAGTCAAGTCCGCTTTAACCATACTTCCAAAAGAATAAGTAGTATGTGGTAATATTCATACAATATTCCCGAAAGATAAACGTCCCAAATGTTTCTGGGACAAAGGAAAGCCACTCCTTTCTTGCTACCTGCTTGGTCGGCCGGCAGGTTTATTCCGTTTCCTTTCCGCTCCAAAATTTTGTCTTCCGTTTGAACGGTACTGCAAATATTGTTTAACTTAAAATTCAATTGTCATGTATTTAAACAAATTACAGCAGGACAAGGTATTGGTGCAAGTCCCATGTGAAACTTTATGGGAACTCACCCAAATGAAACCCCGAAAAGGGCTTGAAAATACTATTGTCTCCAATGGAAAGATTGTCAACGTCTTGTCCAAGAGCTACGAGCATATCCCAATAAATTTTTCCTCAAAAAGGCAGAGCAAATGCTCATTAATGCGTATAATACCAAACTATATAGGTACGGGAATGTTTCCCGTCGAAAATAGCACAAAACTTTCGGGAATTTGAAGGTTATTTTTTATTCCTTTTGTTTTGTATTTCCGGTTTGGTCAAGTGCCTGTTTAAGGCTTTTGGCCAGTTTTTCGGCAGGACCCACTCCCCAGTAGTGCAAAAAATAGATCTGAGGTTCTTCGTGCACCATGTGATTGTGGACCGCCACGACTTCAATACCGTTTTCCACCAGGGCTTTGATCACGGGGGCTACTTCGTTAGCCAACATGGTAAAATCTCCTGCTACGGCGGCTTTTTCCTGTGTACCCTGCCAACTCGCCCAGGTATTGAAACCCATAAATGTACTAACGGGAGCCCCGTGTTCGCGCAAATCCACATCTGGACGGCCTATGGTAATTTTATACACTCCACGGTTCATTTTACCACTATGACCGAGTATTTCAGCGATCTTTTCAGTATCCAGAGTATTTTTAACCTCGATTTTGGGACCATCCACCGGATTGTCTCCCCTGACTTCTTGTACTTTGTCCAAAACAGCTTTAGCTTTGGCGGCCAATATGGCTCCATCTCCCATGCCCCCTATATGCATGTACATCACATTGGGACGGTTTCTTACGAAGTGGTTATGGATGGCTGTGATCGTGAGCCCTTGCCGGATTACCTCTTGCTGTACCGGCCAAAGGTCGGTTTCTGTAACCACTATGTCCCCCATCAGCATAGCCCCTTCTTTTGCAGGGGCAAAAGCAGCCCAGCTTCCCAATCCCATTGGGGGGATGATCTGAAAACCATCAACGATAATCTCCAAATCGTTTTGCGGTATCGTCACCTTATACTCCCCATTATTTTCTGTTCCTTTTAGGCCGTCAAGGGCACTTTCAATGGCCGGAATATCCAGGGAGTCAAGAACCACTTCCTTAGCAGTATGTTGTACCGTTTGTGGGTGGAGCTCCGGTTCTTTCTTTTGGTCTTGTCTGGTATTACAGGAAGAAAGCAATATACAGACAGTTATTATCCCTGTTATGAATTTTTTGATTAGCATAATTGTTATTTTTAATGTTAAATATTTACTCATTGAATTTCTCGATTTCAAAATCATCAAAGTAGGTTACGGCATCCGCTTTTGTCCAGAAACCAACTTTACCGGTACTGACAAAAGTGGTGTCCTGTACGGTAAAAAGTTTTTTGTCATCTAGATAAACAGTAAACAAATCTTCTTTCACTACCAATTTCATCGTATGCCAGCTATTGCCCAAGGGTGATACATCCGTTCCGTAGGTTCTTCCTTTGCCTACTAGGGGCAAATCGGTGCGTTTGCCGTTTTCTACCTTGTACAGTACCATATTGTCTTCAAGCGGATTGGCTCGGACTACATAGTAGTTGTTTTTGTCCGTAAACCGCCATACAAAACCACCACCCTGATCGTGATTCCCGGTTATTCCTTTAAAACGGGCTGTAAGTACCATATCTTTTGCCGTGATATTATTGTTCACTACAACATTAAAGTGATTGTTCGGGTTGTCACTGTACAACTGTGCCAGTACTTTATTTCCGTTATCGTCTACAATTTTCCACTCGGTATCTCCCGAACCGGTATGGTACTCAGACCATTCGCTGGGCAATTCACCAGCAGTGTAATTTTCAAAATCAAACGTGGTTTTTTCTGCCGGATCCACAGTATCCGGAAATTGTGTCCGGGCAGATATTTCTTCTATTTGCGCATCGGAATGCTTCGCTTTTGAATCCTTACAGGCCATAACGGTGAAAACCGATGTTATAACCAATATTAAAATGTGTGTTTTAGTTTTCATGACTTTTAAAATTTTAAAAATGATTTTACATAATTGGATGTTGAGTTGCAGATTTCTTCTTTAGTTCCTGCTGCTTCTATTTTCCCCGCATTCATAACAAGGATGTGATCACCGGTATGAAATGCTTCTTTGTGGTCATGGGTTACATAAAGCATGGCAAATAACTGTTGCTTTTGGACCGTTTTCAGATGCCCCAGTATATCTTCTTTTAAATGGGTATCAATATTGGCCAATGGCTCATCCATAAGGAGTACTTGCGGCTGTAATACCAGCGAACGGGCTATGGCCACCATTTGTTTCTGGCCTCCTGAAAGCTGATGGGGATATTTCTGGGCTTTATCGCTTATACCGAACAAATCCAGTATGTCTGACACTTTCTCTTTAATGTTCCGTTCTCTTTTTTCCTTTAAACCGAAGGCGATATTGTCATACACCGTAAAGTGTGGCCAAAGGGACAGGTCTTGAAAAACAAAACCAATATTGCGCTTATGGGGCGGGACAGCGATCTCCCCGTTTTTGCTTACCGTTGCCCCATCTATTTTCACGATCCCGCTCACCGGGGTTTCCAAACCTGAGATCAACCGTAATACTGTGGTTTTACCACAACCCGATGGGCCCAGTAGACAGGTTGTTTTTCCCTGTACAAAAGAAAAGGAGAAGTCCTTTAAGACCTCTTTATCCCCATAATGATGTGTTATATGTTCCAAAGTGATCTCAGGCATATTGATATTTTTTAAACACCCATTTTCCGATAATAAAAAACAACAGGATCAATAACATTGTCAGCCCCATGTTTATAAGGGTCATACTGCTGGTCAATGCCTGTGGCGCGTTGGCACTAATGGTAAATGTCTTAACGGGCATGAGTTCCATACCGGGCGGATATACCATGACCGTGGCCCCCAATTCCCCCAGGCATAAAATAAAGGAGAGCACAAATGCCGTGAACAAAGACGGGATCATTAAAGGCAGGAGTATCTTTAAAAATATTCTTTTGGAAGGAATGCCTATTACAGAAGCGGCCTCTCCCAGGGAAACAGGGATCTGCTTAATATTATTGCCGATGATCCTGGAGGTGATAAAACCAAATTTCCCCACATAGATAATGAGTAAGATAAGCGAAGTCCCATAAATAAAGTTCAGAAGAGGGAGGTTATAATACCGGATCAACGCAATGCCCAACACTGTCGATGGAACAATGAAGGTCAATAAAAGCAATACATTGGGGAATTGATGTGCCCTGCGTTCTTTCTCGTAAGCGACCCATAATCCTATAACCGTGGTCAGTAACGCACCGGCCACAGCAAGTTTGACAGATTGTACAGCAGCAGGCCAGACCAGTTCCCATGCCCTGGCAAAGAACAATGTTTTTCCGGTCAGGGACTGCACGGTCAGTATGAACACCGGAATCAGTAATACTACAATAAGTAATAACCAGAAGATGCCATGCCACAGCATTTGCCGTTTTTGTACATTGTATTTTTTTGAGACGCTTCCCTTTGTCGATACAGAAAAGAAAGGGGCATCCGACAAATAACGGTGTTCTGTCAGCATAAGTAAAAGGCAAACCAGCAGAAGTAAAACGGATTGACCGATAGCCATCGGAAAGTCATATAAGGCGGAAAACTGTGTGAAAATTTCTGTAGTAAAGGTACGCACACCAAAAAAAGCAGGAACTGAAAAATCACTCAGACTGAATATCAGAATAAGCAGAAAAGAGGTGGTCAAGGCCGGACGGATCAGGGGAAAAATGATCTTTAAGACCATTCTCCGGACTGAAACGACCATCAAGCCCGCTTCTTCATAACCGGCATGAACCTGTGATAGCGCACTTCCGGTAATGAGCATAGCCAGGGGAAAAAAGACAAAAGCGTGGACTGTGATCACACCGGCTTCGGAATATACCGCTGCCGAATTTCCCAAAAGCCAAAAGAGCCCGTCTTTCCAGGCCACGGCAAAAATATAGGGAGAAATGAGCAAGGGCAGTAACAAGGCCAGTTTGTAAAATCCGCTGTATGGAATTTTAAGTTTATACAGTAGAAATCCGCAAATGGTCCCGATACACGTAGCCAGTAATGCTGCTGTAAAAGACATCCAAAGGCTCTTGCCGATCAACAACAAGGTTTTCTGATCCGTGAAAGAGAGCAGAACGGTTCTGTCCGTATCGGTAAGCCATTGGAACAGCAACAGCATAAGTGGTAATACCAGTACTATAAACAATAGCGACAGGGGAACAATCCGTATGATATGGGTGCTTACTCTTCGGTCCATATTTTCAGCCAGGGTTGTATTTCTTCCAGTTTATCGGAGGTCTTTTGATAATCTACTTTCATGGGTTGGATATCATCTAAAGAAGGAACATCATCGGGGACTTCCGTCCCCTGGATCAAAGGTATTTGTGCGCAGGATATTGCCAGTTTGGCTTCGGTCTCCCGGCTCAACAAATAATCGATGAGTTTCTTTCCGTTTTCAGCATGCGGAGCATTTTTGATAAAGCTAACCGCATTGGGCATGATCAGGGTGCCGATGCCGCCATTTTGTTGATCGAGGAAAATATAATCTACGTCGTCAGTTTCTTTTTTGGCTTCGAAGGCATCATCGGTATCCGTGAGCCCAAAGGCCAGCTCCCCGTTCATCACTCGTTTTTTAACATCTCCGTTGCTGGCTGCTATTACCACTCCATTTGTCTTGAGACCGTTCATCCATGCTTTGCCCTTCTCATCTCCCAGGGCAGTATATATAGCAGCCATATGAAAGGTAGTAGTCCCAAACAATGGGTTGGCAATGGCAAATTTCCCTTTGAAACGGGACTTTGTAAAATCAAAAACTGAGTTGGGTAGAGAATCGGGGGCGATCAGGTTTTTGTTATAGATCAATACCCGTGCGCGGGCCGAAAAGCCGATCCACTGATTATCCGGTTCTTTAAAATAATCCGGGATTTGCCCGGTTTGCGCTGATTGGTATGGTTCGGTAATATCCTTGGATTGCAAAACCCCGTTGCGTATTGGGTCGCCGCTCCAAAAGACATCGCATTGAGGATTGTCTTTTTCAGCAATCAACCGGTTCATTACCCCGGTGGATTTAGTTTCCTCCGTATCATATACGGCTTTTACCCTAATTCCTGTTTCCCGTTCAAAATCTTTCAGGACAGGTTCCGAGAAAACCTGGTCCACGGATGTGTATACCGTTACTTCCTCTGCCGAAGGTTTACATGCGGCAAATATGACCATAAGGCCAACCCATAGATATTTCATAGTTTTCATGTGTTTAAAATTTTGTCCATACCTTAAGGGTGTATCTTAATCATCCTACTGTGTGTCTGTTCATCTCAGGCATGGCCTGTTTTTATATTACAAATCTCCATATCAGTTTCCCTAAAATAGTGGTCCGTTCCAATTTCCATGTACCCCCGGAAGTATCATAAGCCTGGTTGACGATAAAAAAGAAATCGGCCCCGATAATGGGGATCCATTGCAGGCGAAAATTAAGCAACGCTTCTTTATCCTCGCTGTTCCATTGGGTAAACAATGCCCCGAACAAGTTGGGATTTACGGCATACTCGAAACGGCTCCCCACCAGACTGGTATCAAAATGGCCTTGCGGAAGGTTTATCCAGTTTTTTTCGTAGTTGGCCCCGATTTTAAAATAGCGGTTGGCCCTCCATGAAAGTTCGTATTGACTTTCAGTACTCTTCCCGGTCAAAAAATCACCCCAGTTTATTTTGGTATAAGTCGACCAGATGCGTCCTTCAAAAGTTGCTGCCTGGATCTCCATACGGTTGTACCAGTATTCGCCTTCGGGTATGGTGATGCCTTCTGCAATTTCAAAAGGCTCTCTAAGGCCTTCTGCTCTTCTTTGCAGGTTAAATTCAAAAAACTCCCCGCTGCGGGTTTCAAATCCCAGGGGCCTGACCTCATAAGAGAAACTTTGTAAATCCTTGGTATCGTCAAAGATATAATAGTTGATATCCAGCCCTTTAAAGCTGAACTGGCGTATCCATTTCAGAAAGCTTTTGGGCCTGGGTTTCCACTCCAGTTCTGTATAAAACTCCTGAAAGTTGTCCCTGCGCAGGAACCCCACTTCCGGATTGAAAGCAGCGGCACTTCGCTGCCAGGCCATATCGAACTCCACCTTGTCGTTGGGATAACTCAAGTAGATGCGGTGTGCATTGGCTTTGCTGTCGAAGTCGTCCGAATCGTAATTCTGAGTAAAGGCAGCTCCCACATTTAGGTTTTTGTCTCCGAAAAGCCGGGAGGTGCTATACAACCCGTAAGCCCCGGTAGTACTGTGCAACTGGCCGTTCTCATATTTGTTGGCCGAAAGGATGCCTACGGAAGACTGTTCCAATACATCCTGCCGCCAGCTCAGTACGGAATAATTGGTCGATGGAATGCTATCGCGCCTTGCGGTTTGGATGGACATCATCCCTAAAGTTGCATTTTTGACCTTGCCCAACAGCCTTGCCCCGGCAATAATGGGTACTGTGGAACGGTCTTCTGCTAATCCTATCCTCCGGCTGTAAAAGGGGATGATCTGATCTCCCATGCCCATATCAAAAAAATCCTGCCCTTCCAGAAAAAATTCCCTGCGTTCTGAAAAAAACAGGGGGAAACGTGTCAGGTTGATCTGTTGCTGGTCGGCCTCTATTTGGGCGAAATCCATATTAAAGGACAGGTTCATACGCAGGGTCGGTGTGATAAGATAGTTGATATCACCGCCAATATCCCATTGCCCCTCTTTTTGGCCCGGGGTAAACTCTCCCCCGCCTATGGTATAGGGTTTTACTTCGATAAAATCCTTACTGCTGATTCTGTCCAGGCCTGCAAGTGTTCCAGCCCGGTTCAGCAGTTCCAGTTCCGAATCGCGGGACCAGCCTTGCCAGAGCAGTTGTTCCCGTTTCCTGCGGATGTTGCGTTCAAAATTGATGCCCCACAGCTGTTTATCTATATCGGTCCGGAATTTTAAGGTAGAAAAAGGGATTTCTATTTCGGCAAACCAGCCTTTGTCGGTAATTGTGGTCCTGGCATCCCACACCCCGTTCCAGAATTCATTTTCGGATTCCCCGTTATTGATCACCTGTACATCGGCCCTGGCACCATTGGGGTTGATCACAAAAAGAAATCCGTTACGGTCGTCGTTGTAGGTATCTATGATCACTTCAAAATTGTCTTCCAGATCAAAGTCAAAGTCGCGCTTCATTTCCCGGGCGACCAGTTTATCCGGGGCACTGTCGTATCCCCAAAAACCAATATAGAGGGTTTTAGCGGTGTAAACGATGGCTACTTCCGTTCGTTCCGTAGGAGGTTCCCCGACATTCAACTCCCGCTGGGTGAAATTACGGATAGGCACCGCCTGCTGCCAGGCCCGTTCCTCCAGCTTTCCATCCAGGTGTATGGTATCTTGTGTATAATACGCGTAAATGGTGTCCGGTTGGCTGGTCTGGGCTGTTGCATTAGATGCGATGATCAAAGTGTTTATGCTAAACAGCAGCCTTTTCATCAGTGCTTTTATGCTAAAATTAAGGAAGGATTCTGTAGAAATTTTGGAATGGGCGGACTCTTTGCTATCCCTTAAATACAAAGTGATAAAATATCCCCAAAACAATACAGGTCAAAATGGTTTTTAGCATATCCCACTTTAAGATAAAATACACAAAAGAAGCTATAAGGGCTATGAGCAGGGAAGCTATGTCAAGGGTACTCCATTCCGGGATCAGCCACCTTACCCCTAAAGACCGGCTTTCATGGACCTGGCCAAAAAGCGTATGTATGGTAAACCATACCCCAAGATTTAATACCACGCCAACCACCGCAGCGGTAATTCCGGATAGTGCTGTGGTCAGGTTTTTATTTCCCCGGAGATACTCTATGTAGGGTGCCCCACTGAAGATGAACAAAAAGCAGGGAATAAAAGTAGTCCAGGTCACCAGCAGGGAAGCTAAAACCCCGGCAATAAGAGGGTCCATAGTACCGGAAAAACGGTAGGCCCCCATAAACCCGACAAATTGTACGACCTGGATCAACGGGCCCGGGGTGGTTTCTGCCATGCCCAACCCGTCCAGCATTTCCCCGCTTTGCAACCAGCCGTAATCCTCCATTGCTTTCTGGGCTATATAAGCCAACACTGCATAGGCACCACCAAAGGTAACCACGGCCGTTTTGCTGAAAAACAGGCCTTCCGAAAAGAAAATATTATCCATTCCGATCCACAGGGCGATCAGTACCAGCGGCAGTGCCCATAAACTTAAAAAGAGGAATACGGTTTTCAGGGTCTTTACCAGGGACGGCTTTACCGACTGGATGTGGCTGTCTATGACGTAGGCACTTTCTTCATCACTTTTTTCTCCATGTCCCTTGATCACATGAAATTTTTCTTCCCAAAGTTTCCCGCCTATAAAACCTGTTAAACCGGCTGCCACAACAATATAGGGAAAATCTACCTGGAAGAAAAAAATGGCGATAAAGGCCAGTACTGCCATGATCAACATGACCTCATTCTTTAGCGCTCTTTTCCCTATTTTGATGACCGCACCGATAACAATGGCCAAAACAGCGGGTTTTATACCAAAAAATATGGCCTCTACAATTCCCATATCCCGGTATGCCGCATAGAGGATACTAAGTATTAATATGGATATAAAACCAGGTAGTACAAACAATATTCCCGCAACCAATCCTCCTTTGGTCCTGTGGAGCAACCAGCCGATATAGGTGGCCAGTTGCTGTGCTTCCGGCCCCGGTAATAACATGCAGTAATTGAGGGCATGCAGAAAACGGTTTTCACTGATCCATTTTTTTTCCTGGACCAATATTTTATGGATCACGGCAATCTGGCCGGCAGGTCCGCCAAAGCTATATATCGCTACCCGGATCCATACCCGGAGGGCTTCTTTAAAAGGAACCTGTTTATCGATCATATATTATGTATATACTGGTAGTGACACAAGCGTGGCCATATGGTTTAATTCTATATCTCGACAAAAAGTTATCCGTGCAGTTTTTTGGCGGTTACAAACCGTTCTGCCACGTTGTCCCAGTCGATAATCTCCAATAAGGTATCTACAAAATCTGCTCTTTTATTTTTATATTTCAGATAATAGGCATGTTCCCAAACGTCTATGACCAAAAGCGGAATAACTCCCCATTGGGTGAGTTTTTGATGGTTTTCGCATTGCAGTAAAGTCAACGATCGGGAATAGGGCTGATATCCCAATATCCCCCAACCACTGCCTTCTACAGTTTTTGAAATTTTGGCAATATAGGCCTTGAGGCGGTCAAACGACCCGAAATCCTTATCTATTTGTTGAAGTAGTTCCGCCTTGGGTTCTGTTTTCTTATTAGTCAGGTTCGTCCAGAAAATGGTGTGCAGGACGTGGCTGGAAAAATGGTACGCCAATTTTCTCGTCCATAGGTCCGACATGTCCATATCCCCGGTCTGTAGATTTTTTTTAATGTTTTCCAGATCCTTATTGGCCCCTTTTACCGCTCCACCGTGGTGGAATTCAAAATGGAGATGCAGTGTTTCCTCATCCATATAAGGCTCAAGGAAATTTTTGTTATAGGGAAGGGACTGTTGAATGAAGTTACCTTCGTTGTCCACCAGTTTGTCGATGCCGTTTCCGGTAACGTTCTGTGAAAAAACACTATTGACGGGCAGGATGGTCGCTCCGCCTATGATGGCACTGTTTTTCAGAAATTCTTTTCGATTCATTTTATTACTGTTTTTATGGTTAAGCCTTCTTTGAGTTCTTCGTTGGGGTTCACGAGTAAAAGGTCGCCGGGTTTGATCTCTCCGAAAACTTCGGTGTGTGACGCATCCTTAATTCCGGAGGTCACATCAACCCATTGTATTTTGCCTCCAAGCACTTTTGCAACGGCTTTACGTTTTAAGGTAGTCAGGACCGCGCTATTGGGAATAAAGATACCGCTTTCTTTTCTACTCAACTGAATATGGGTTTCTGCAAAAAGCCCGGCTTGTAGTTCTCCGTTTTCATTGTCTACCAAAAATTCCCATAATTCTGTCCTTGTTTCAGGTGTGATGCTATGTGCTCTTTTGTAGAACATGCCGTGAAAGGTTTTCCCGGGATGGGATTCAACGGTGAATGTAATACTGTCGTTGTCCGTACTTCCTGTAGAGGCTTCCGGTAAGGGGACTTTCAGCCGGAGCCTGGTATTGTTTTCTATGACGAATACCACCTTGTCAGCGTTATCCCCTACAAAATCCCCCACATCTACATTGCGGACGGAGACCATTCCGGAAAACGGAGCAGTAATGGTGAGATAACCCAATAAATCTCTTTTTGCCGAGACCCTAGCGTTTTGGGCCTGCATACGGCCGCTGTCGGCATCCATTTTATTTTTGGCACGTACCAGGTCTGAGGCGGCAACGGTACCTGGTGTTTCTGCGGCATGCTTTAACCTTTCATATTGGTCTTTGCCCGTAGTGTAATCCGCTCTGGCGGAAGCAGCTTCGCTTACTGCTTCAGTATACTCAGATTGCATTTCTGGGGCTTCTATACGCATCAATACCTGTCCCTTTTCAACTTTATCCCCAATATCGACCCGTACTTCTTTTACATAACCTTTCACTTTGGCAAAAATATTTGCTCTTTCAAAAGGGTGTAGTTCACCGGGCAGTTTCAGCGTTTGTTGAATCGGTTGACTTTGCACTTCTATGACTTCCATGGCCCTGGGGGCATCTTCTGCGGTATTTGATACAGTCCCGGTACTTTTATTAATGCATGACACCGTAGTGAAAGCCAGGATAGCGATATAAAAAAGGTTAGATTTCATTTTTCGGTTATTTTAATTGCTCTTAATATGATTTTCATCGTCCGGATCAAGCGAGACGCTTTTATATGGCCTTTTGCCCGTCAATACCCAATAGATGGAGGGCAATACCAGGATGGTGGCGAATACGGAAAACAACAGTCCGCCAATGACTGCGATCCCCAAAGGGGCCGTTTGTTCCCCGCCTTCTCCCATACCCAGGGCCATGGGGGTCATTCCTGCTATCATGGCCAAACTGGTCATGATGATCGGGCGGATACGATCCTTGATCCCGAGGATATGCACTTGTATTTCAGGGTTGTTTTCTTTGCGGTACTGTTCTGCAATGGTTACGAACAGAATGGCGTTGGCAACGGCCACCCCAATGGCCATGATACTCCCCATAAAGGATTGAATATTTAAGGTGTTTCCGCTCAACCAAAGTAAAAGGAATGAACCGACAACTACGGCGGGAACAGTTGAAAGTACGGCCAAGGACAGCCTGAAGGACTGGAAACTGGCAGCGAGCAACAGGAAGATCACTATTACGGCCAAAAGCAGTCCTGTGCTTAATTCGTCAAATGTTTGTATAAGCGTTTCCGCCAACCCGCGGTATTTTATGCTCATCCCGGCAGGCGGGTCACCCAATGAGGTCACTTGTTTCTTTACTTGCTTGATAGCTGTGCCCAGGTCCATAGCATGGATATTCCCTGTAACAGTGATAAAACGCTGCTGGTTAAGGCGATCGTATTCCCCTATCATCGTGGAAGCTTCCCATTTGCTTACATCCCTGACATATACGGTGTTGCCGTTGTCGGATTTTAACGGTATCCCGGCTATATCTCCCGGATCATTGACCTGGTATTGGGGAAATTCTACCTGGACCTGGTAGGCGTGTCCGGAACCTGCATCCAGCCAGTAATTCGGCTGTGTAAAACGGCTGGACGATGTGGAGGCCGTCACCGAACGGCTGATATCTTCAACGGTCAGCCCCAATTGCCCTGCTCTTACACGATCGTACTTCAGGTCAATGGATGGGTAATTCAATGGGATACCAAACTGCACATCCCGCACGAAGGACAGTTCATCCACTTTATCTTTGACCTGTTGGGCAAACTGTTTTGATTCTTCCAGGTTTTTGCCCTGTATGGCGATTTCAATGGAGGTATTTGCACCCTGGCTCATCACCTGGTCCACCAGGTCGGCCGGTTCAAACGAAAGGCTCATTCGGGGAATTCTTTCACGAACTTTCTCCCTGAGGGTTTCCTGGAGCTCATCCAGGTCAGTTTTTGTGTCCTTCAATTTGATCTTGACCACACCTTCATGCGGTCCGCCTGTCCAGAGAAAAATAGTATTGACCGGGTAGCTTGGGGGCTGGATACCTACGAAAGCAGAAGTGATCTCGATATTTTCCTTTCCCGCGACCTCTTCGACAATACTTAAAAACTCCTTGGTCTTTTCTTCCGTAGTTTCGACCCGCGTTCCATCGGGCATCCGTACGCGTACCTGCAACTGTCCTGAATCGATCTTGGGGAATATTTCGGTCCCGATCATGGAGAACAGCAGCAACAATATACCGGCCAGGCCAACGATATAAGCGGGAATAACAATCCTGCGCCATTCAAAAATACGTTTTGTATATCCCAGCAATTTGTCTTTGAACCGACTGAATCTTCCATGTGCATCCTGATGATTTAAGGGCTCGTCTTTCAACCACCAGTTGGCCAGTACGGGCACCAGGGTCTGCGACAAGATAAAGGAAGCGATCATGGAAAAACCTACGGCAAGGGTTAAGGGCAAAAACATGGCCCTTGGGGTACCGGACATAAAGAAGGACGGGACAAAAACAGCCAGAATGCTGACAAGGATAAGCAGTTTTGGAAGCGCAATTTCCTTACAGGCCTCCAGTATGGCCCGGGATTTGGGTTTTCCCGTTTCCAGATGCCGGTGTATGTTCTCTATCGTTACAGTGGATTCGTCCACCAAAATACCGATCGCAAGGGCCAGGCCGCCCAAAGTCATGATATTTAATGTCTGGCCGGAGAGGTACAGGCATACGATTGCCGATAAAATGGCCAATGGGATGGTTACGATCACGATCAGGGCACTTCTCTTGTCCGAGAGAAAAAGCAATACCATAATCCCGGTCAGCAAAGCTCCCAAAAAACCTTCAAACGAGAGGTTTTTAAGGGAATTGATCACATAGCCCGATTGATCAAACTCATAACTTACTTTAATATCGTCCGGAACTGCTGCCTGCATTTCGGGGAGCGCAGCTTTGATACGCTTCACCACATCCCACGTGGATGCGCTGGAGCGTTTGGTTACCGGAATATATACCGAACGCTTGCCATTTATCAGGGCGTAGCCGGTGGCCACGTCCGCACCGTCCTGTACTTCTGCGACATCACGCACATACACAGCTGCTCCGGAACCCAAAGTAAGCGGAATGTTCTCTAATTCTTTGATGTCGCTTACAACCGTATTCTGATTGGCAATGAGGAGTTGGTCCTGAGTACGGATATTCCCCGAAGGAGCAATGGTATTTCCCTTGGCCAAAGCAGTGACCAGTTCGTCCGGGCTGATGTTGTAACTGCGAAGTTTTTCCGGATTGGCTTTGATAAGTACCGTACGTTGGTTCCCTCCAAACGGAGGCGGTGCAGACACCCCGGGTATAGACGCAAATTTGGGCCGTACTTTAAAAAGAGCCAGATCCTGAATTTCGGCATTGGACCGGGTTTCACTGCTGAAAACCAGCTGCCCCACAGGGGCACCTCCGCCATCAAAACGGGTAATAAAGGGAGTTACCGTGCCCGGCGGCATAAAGGCACGGGACCGGTTTACCTGGGCTACCGTTTCTGCCAGTGCCTGTGACATATCCGTTCCCTCATGAAAGGTAAGCTTCATCAACGAAACCCCCTGAATAGTCTTACTTTCCACCTCCTTGATACCGTTGATATAAAGGAAATGATATTCGTAATAGGAGGTCATAAACCCCTCGATCTGGTCGGGTGCCAGTCCGCCATAGGTCTGTGCCACATAAATGGTGGGAGTTCCCAGTCTGGGGAAAATGTCCACTGCCATGTTCCGAATGGCCAAAACCGAAAAGAAAACGACGGCCAAAAGGGCTACAACAACGGTAATGGGTTTGCGTAAAGCGCTTATAATGAGTCGTATCATTTGTTCAATTCATTTAAAAATATTTCCAGATTACCATATACCGCAGCTTTGTAAAGCAAAGCCTTCCATACTTCCCAAAAGGTCTTTCGATAATTGATCTCTGTGGCGACCAATTCGTGCTGCGCTTCGGCCAGCTCCGTAAAATTGACCAGTCCTGATGCGTATTGTGTTTTTAATGCGGTGTAAGAAAACTGTGCATTCTTATATTGGGCAGGTAATTCCCCGGCCACGAGGATGGCCGTTTGTAATGTGGAATCTGCGGTATTCTGTTGTTGCTTTAATTCTAAACGGGTTTCTTTGAATTCTTCCTCCAGGGCATCCGACCGGTACTTTAATACTTTACTTTCCGAATGGTAGCGAAACTGCTGTGCAATTGGGATGGAAAGTTGAAGGCCGACGCCGTAGTTATACCGGTTGATGTCAAAACCCCTGGCGGCATCTTCAACAAACAAGTTGCCATTTGCATCGGTTTCTACCCCGGATCCCCTGCCATATGCCGTGCCCCATAAACTTAAGGAAGGCATTCCTCTTTTTTGCGAGGTTTTGTATTGATACTGTGCCGTCTGCCATTCAGATTGTGCCAGCCGTGCCTTCGGATGGTCGAATACCGGGGTATCCGTATCAAAACCGGGAAGATCCTTGAAGAAAGTTTCATCCGACAGGTCTTCCGGTAATTCGGATGCGATATATAATTGCAGCCGATCCTTTAATTCAAACAATCGCTTTTTTTGATTTAGCATCCGGATCTTTGCATTGGAGAAGGCCGATTGAAAACGGGCGGTATCCACCCCCGCAATTAAACCGCTTTGGGCCAGCCGGACAGATTGCCCGTAGTTTGTTTTGGACCGTTCAAGGTTACTCTGCAGGCTCTTTAACACCTCATTGGCCAGGAGAAAGTCCAGATACGTATCGGTGAGTCTGATCTGATGTCTAAAGGTAGTAAGATCAAGCTCACCTGTTTTTTCCTGTACCTGGCTTTCCGCGGCTTTTATGGCATTGGCCCTGCGCCCAAAAGTGAAGGCTTCCCATTTGAGCAATAAACTGGCTGCGCTGCCATATACCATTTCGCTACTGTTATCCATCGAAGGAGGTCCGCTTACGGGCAATACATATTCGGGATAGAACATTCCTGTCAGATTGTTGTATGTGGAATAATTGGCCTGGTATGATGCGGTAATATCCGGAATGAGTGTTTGTTTGGCAGCACTTGCATTACTTTGGGCTGCCTGTGCCCGGAGCTCAGCTGCCCGGATGGAAGGATAATTATCCAGGGCTATTTCCAACAGTTTGTTTAGCGGAATGCTTTCCTGGGCAAAACTCCCGGTCCCGGATAACAGGAGGGCCCAAAACAATCCCTTGAAATTGGTCGACATTCTATTTTGTTTTTGTAGAAACAAATGTACAGGCCAATTCTGTAGAAAGTTGGGAAGAAAGAATCACAGGGTATACGGATTTGAAAGTTTTAGGTTTTTGGCCTCTAAGTGGCATTATTCAAAAAGCACCGTAAAAATATGAAATCCCTCTCCTTGGTGATAGTTGACATCCCAACTGCTTACCTCTGCTATTTTGTGGACAATGGCCAATCCCAGTCCCCAAGTGTCCGGGTTGCCGGATTGTTTATAAAAACGGTGAAACAGTTTTTCTTTGTCCAAGGCTTTTTGATAGCCCGTGTTAGCGATGGAAAGTCTGTTTTTCATTATGGAAATAATGACCTTCCCCTCCTTGATGTTGTGCAGGAAGGCATTTTTAAGCAGGTTCTGCAGCAGTATTTCGGTAAGCATGGTGTTTCCCTGAACGATCAGTTCGTCCTCTTTTTTTATGACGATTTCAATATGCTGTGCAACTTTCTGTTCTTCATAATAGGCTAGGGACCAGTTTACTATCTTATTTATATGAATTTCTTCGGTAAGGAGAAATTGTCGGTTTTCGATCCTGGACAAAAGCAACAGGGTCTTATTTAACTTTTTTAACCGTTGTGTCGATCCGATGATACTTTCTATGATGGACGCTTGCCCCAATGTAAGTTCTTCCTGGCTGATCAGGGCTTCCAAACGCGATTGGATAACGGACAGCGGGGTTTGCATTTCATGGGAAGCATTTTCAATAAACTGCTTTTGACTGTCAAATACTTCCTTGTTCTTTTGCATCAGTTCTGTGATCGCATCCCGAAGTGTCCGGAATTCATCGATCCGGGAATGGGATAATACCGGGACTTGTTTATCCAGGCGATAATGTCGCAACTTCTCCAGCATTTCATAGAAAGGGTTCCATATTTTTCTGGATATAACACGCTGCGACAGGTAGTAACACAAGGTCATTCCCAGGAACAGCCCTCCCAGGGCAATGGCAATGGCACCAACAATTTCTGTCACTTCCAGGTGGGGCTTTACAATCTCCAGTCGGTAATAGTTCCCGTGCAATTCCACAGGGGTGGTGAGTTTCCGATATTCGTCCAGTTCATCGTCCACTGGTTCGTAGACCAGGGTATCGGCATAGATCTCCCTTCCTTTTTGAAAGGCTTCCTCGTCTATAAGATAAAAAGTAAAATCGTCCAATGGATTATCTTCCGTAAACGGCGCCCGGGGGTTTTCTTTGAGATAGGCCAGAAGGTTCATTTTCCGGTTATACAATACCTCGTCAACATTTTGCAGGACATTCCAACTCAATACCAAATAGAACAATATGGAAAACCCTCCAAAGAGCACCAGGAAAAAGAATAATTGAATACGGGAAGTATAGGTAAGCAGCTTCATATGACTTTAATTTGGTACCCTACCCCATAGATGTTATGGATCACCACCTGTGCCCCTGCCTTTTTCAGCTTCTGTTTCAGGTTCCGGATCTGGGAGAACAAAAAATCAAAACTCTGGGCCTCGTCCACATAATCGCCCCAGATATATTCGGCCAGGGCTACTTTGGTGATGACCCGTTTGTAATTGCTGACCAGGTGGGCAAGAATGGCATATTCTTTTTTGGTCAGGGAGATAGGGCTTTTATCGTTATTTACACTTACCAGATATTGATCTGGGTCTATGATCAGGTTGGCGAATCGGACCAGCTTATTGGTTTTAAATTGTTTTCTCCGGATAATGGCTTTGATCCGGGCATTGAGTTCGGAGAAATAAAATGGTTTGGTCAAATAATCATCAGCTCCCAGTTCCAGACCTTTTAGTTTATCATCCAACGAGTTCCGGGCGGATAGGATGATAACCCCATCGGTCTTGTCTTCTTTGTGAAGGATTTTCAGCAGGTCGAACCCATTGCCATCCGGCAGGTTGATGTCCAGAATGATACAGTCATAATCGTAGAGTGCGATACGCTCAAGGGCAGATTGGAATTCTGCCGCAGTATCGTACATGAAATCTTCTTTGGAAGCAAATTCTTCCAGACTTCTTAACAATTGGGGTTCATCTTCTACAATAAGTAACTTCATAACACATACAAAGTACGTAATTAATTTTGTAGAAATACTGGCAGGACTTTAGAGATTGTTATTACGTTCCTTTTTGCTCCCGTTCTGTTTAACCCAATGTGGAAAACCTGTAATGGAACACTACACTTCTCAATAAATTATCAGGACACAAAAAGGAGTGGGTCAGGTCTGCTTTAGCCTTACTTCCAATAGAATAAGTAGTACGTAGAATGTATTCAATACAATATTTCCGAAAGTTAAGCTCGCAAAATGTTTCTCGGACAAGGGACGGCATAAAGCCGCTCCTACCTCGCTATTTATTCCGTTTCCTTGCCACTCCAAAATTTTGTCTTCCGCTTGGGTCCATGCTCAAATATTGTTTAACTAAAATCCAAGTATCATGGAAACACAAACAAAACAAAAGCAAACCGGGAAAACTGCGGTAAGGAAGAAAACAAATCCCAACAGTTCCAAAACAGCTGTGAGCAAGAAAGACACTGTCCTACAGATCCTGAACCTGGATATGGCTTCGGTCATTCCCGACCCCTCGCAACCCAGAAAGACCTTTGACGGGGACAGCCTCCAACTGCTTTCCCAAAGTATTAAGGAACATGGGGTACTACAGCCCATCACCGTCCGTAAATCCGGAAGGGATCATATCATCGTGATGGGGGAGCGTCGGTACCGTGCCAGTAAGCTGGCGGGACAAAAGACCATTCCGGCCATCGTCAGGGAATATGCCGACAACGATGTCCTTGAGGTGCAGATCATCGAAAACCTGCAACGCAGGGACGTGGAACCCACTGAAGAGGCCGAGGCCATTGCCTTTCTAATGGATAAGTACAACCCGGCGGAGATTGCAAAACGGTTGGGACGTACCGAAAACTTCGTAAGGCAACGGCTTAAACTGGCAGGGTTGATAGAAGGCTTCAAACACTATGTGAGAAGTGGGGAGATGACCATTTCCCTAGGGGTGGCCGTGGCCCTGTTCGAGGCAGGGGAACAACAGATGATGTTGGAGAGCTTGGACGGGGAGTTCCATGCCAATAGGCTCAAACGGATAGTCGATAACCGGACCTTTGACCTGGCCAACGCCCCTTTTGACCTAACGGATAAAAAACTGCTCCCCAAGGCAGGGGGCTGCACCCTATGTCCGTTCAATGCGGCCAATCAGGGCAACCTGTTCGGGGACGGAAAGATGGTCTGTACCCGAACGGCCTGTTTTGAGAGCAAGAAACAGAAGACCCTGTTGAACCTTATAAAAAGGGCCAAAACGGAACAATTACTGTTGGTTCCCAAGATAAGCCGCTATTGGAAAGATGAGGAACACAACCAGCTGGTGGCTGCCCAGATGGAAAAGCAGGGCCTTACCGTCCACCTTACCGATGCGTTGGAGATCATCGAAGAACCCATTGAACCGACCTTGGACACCATCAAGGAAGAATACCGGCATTACGATTACAGTGATGAAGAGCTACAGGAAGAACTGGACGAAGCCTTGGAGGCTTATATGGAGGAAAGGGAGAGATACGATACCGCCCTTGAACATGGATTTGTAAAGGGCATCCTCCTCCATACCGATACCTATAAGAGCAAGGAGGTTTTCGTGAAGGTTAAGGAAAAGCAGGAAGATATCGAAGATGTACGTTCCGCTCCATTGGAACAACGCAAGATGTCGGAATGCACCCCAGAGGAACAGATTATCAAGATTAATACCCGTGAGGCCCGTAAGAAACAGATCGAGAACAACCGACAGTTCAAGGAAGTGGCTGAAATGGTTCGTATGACGGATTATATCAACATTGATAAGCCCCTGTCCGTTGATGAAATGGTCGCTTTTTCCATCTCCCTGTACGAGAACAATGTCGGCTATTCTGATCAACGGGAGCATTTTCAGGAATTTTTCGGGGACACGACCAATACGACCCGTGAAGAGATTGTCGCCAGATTCAGGAAGGAATTCAAGGAGGAAACCCTCAACAGGCTCATCCGGTTCCTATTGACCAGACAGGTCCACTTTGGGGAGAGCAACCATATGAACAATCTGACCAATAGCTCCTTTTACACGGCCATACAGGAATACCATAAGTCCAATATCGATACGATAGAAGCAGGGTATGCCAAGACACGCAGCAAACGTGAAAAAAGGCTAAAGGAACGGGTGGAAGCACTGCAGCAACAGGACAAGGCCATGGCAGGATAACCATCCATAAATCAAGTATCGGAAGGGTTCGGATTTTTGAACCCTCCCTTTTTTTTGTCTTTCAATAGGGTCAACAGACAAAAGAAACTTCATGACAATCGACCTTTTGGACGATGTCTGGATAGGTTGAGATCACTGTACATTTTTAAAACCCTTTTTGAACTGGGAGAACTGATGGAATCGTTTAATTCCCACCAATATTTCCTCAAGGTAAACCCGCAAAATGTTTCTCGGACAAGGGACGGCATAAAGCCGCTCATACCTCGCTATTTATATCCGTTTCCTTGCCGCTCCAAAATTTTGTCTTCCGTTTGGCAAATCCCTGAAAATATTGTTGAACCATAAAACAGTTATCATGGAACATCCAAACATGCACCAACTTGATTTTGGCTTTGAGGTGGAGCCAACCACCGAACCCAAATCCAAACCCAAATCCTTTAAAATGGCCCAGTCCGATTTTGTCTTCGACTTCATGGACTGCCTGAGCAGTCCCATCATCGTCTTTCCGTCCGCTTGGCAGGATGCCGTACCGCAACTGCTCCTGAAGAACATAACCCTGGCCCGCCTGCTGACACAGATGCAGGGTGAGCGGATGGCCTCCCTGACAGAAGTAGTGGCCTATATGATGCCCAGGACCTTTGAGTCCCCTATGCCGGGTGAATGGGTCAATATCTATACTTGGTGCGGGCTTCATTACGCCAAGACCTTTAAGAATGCCGGACAGATGGAAGCCATGATGGAGATTGCCCCAGAGAACCTGTCCGATTATGAGCAGATCCTGTTGAAACGGCTTAGGGTATGGATTTACGACAAACGGCGCAAAGCCCTTAAGCAGAAACTTAAGGAAGGCAAACCTGCTATCAAGGAAAGTGCCAACCAAAAAAAGCTGCCCCTTTAAGGGATAGCTTTTCAACTTTTACAGATTTGGTCACGGCCTCTATTGGGTCAGGTCATCGACGGTTGCTCCGGGAGCATTTTTCTTGACCGATGCTATCCCGTTTTCCATGGCACTGAAAGAAGAGTACATCTCACTGGTCCCGATAACTTGACCGTTGGATGCCTTTAGGTTAAAGTAGGGGCTTCCTCCCTGGGATTCCAAGCGTTCGAATTTGCTGTCGTCCTGGGAATTGTTTCTCACGGATTCAATGCCATTGGTACAACCGGTCTTGGCCTTGTAGCCTTCGCTGGCAAGGATGTTCTGTCCGTTGGCGGCCTTCAGGCGGAACCTGAATTCACCGCCCCTGTCCTTGTAAATTTCGAATTTTTGCATAAGTATTGGTATTATGATTAATGCTAATAAGGTACCAAAAAAAATTTGATTTATACCAACCGGGCATGATTTATGGATTTCCTGGGTGACGGGCTTATTAAAAAGATGGATGGGCGAATAAAAAGTAATTTACCATCTATGCCATTGCCTATATAATATTGCCGAACAACTCCGATTTATGGCATTTAGATTTATTTGGGCGTGTCACCGCCCGCATTCTGCCCACGCACAATAGCCTCCGCAAAAATGCAAGCGGGTCGGGTCATCCGCTATATCTTTTGTGGTCAAAAAAGACCACAAAAGGATGCCGCTGCTACCCCTCACGCTCTATATACCGTTCAGAAATTGATAGTTTAATAGTACCCTCAGCCCATTCCCCCGCATTCCGTCAAGCCTGTCCCCTCCAATAGAGTAATCCGATTTATAGACCATTCAGCACATTGTAAATTCCTGTAAAGTTGACCCACCCATTCCTGTTTAAATTGAGCATAGTAAAACAGGTTCTAAAAAGAGCAGTTTTGTGCTTATAAAAATATAAAATTTATCATTGTTTTTTTCTTTTTTTTCTCATGGATTCACCTT
>NZ_JBSXNL010000047.1:0-123635 GCF_056857615.1 Galbibacter sp. L-19 | reverse complement strand
ATTCTTGACTCTTGATTGAAAATGTACGCATACTGAACACTGCATTCTGTCTTCCGACTCCCGACTTTTTTAATCCTTCAAAGGTTCAAAGTGGCAAAGGTTCAAAGATGCAGGGGGACAAAGTTATAAATTTGTAAAGTGGAAATGAGGAAATGAAAACCGAAGTCTGAAGTCGGGAGTTGTTGTATTCAGTAGAATATAGGATTTAGGTAGTTTTTTTCTTTGTAACATCGTAACAACATAACAGCATAACTTTTACTTCGGCTTCGGACTTCGGACTCCCGACTTTTTCAATCCTTCAATCTTTAAATTTTTCAATATAAAGAAAAGTACTCCGTAAGCAGTTTTTTCCTTTGTAACATCGTAACAACATAACTTTTTTACTTTACAAACTTTCAACTTTTCCTCTTTACAAACTTCATAACTTTCAACTTTAACTATCTTTGCAGCATGATAGAAGATAAAAATCCACAACGCACATCAATTTCTCAATTAGGAGAGTTTGGTTTGATAGAACATCTAACCAAAAATTTTGAAATAAAACATTCATCTACCATAAAAGGGATTGGTGATGATGCCGCTGTAATCGATTTTAAAGATAAAAAAGCCATTGTAACAACCGATTTACTGGTTGAAAATGTACATTTCGACCTTAGTTATATGCCGCTTAAACATTTAGGCTATAAATCGGTAATGGTAAATCTTTCCGATGTGTATGCTATGAACGCCAAAGCAACACAAATTACAGTTTCTATTGCTGTTTCTAATCGCTTTCCACTAGAAGCTTTAGAAGAATTATATGCTGGCATTAAACACGCATGCGATTTATACGAAGTGGATTTAATTGGTGGCGACACAACATCTTCTAACAAAGGACTTTTAATTACCGTTACAGCATTAGGCGAAGCTAACGAAGAAGATATTGTTTACCGAAATACGGCAAAATCTAACGATTTGCTAGTGGTTTCAGGAGATTTAGGAGGCGCATACCTCGGACTTCAAATTCTAGAACGTGAGAAGGAAGTTTTTAAGGTGAA
Source organism: Galbibacter sp. L-19 (assembly GCF_056857615.1). Lineage (NCBI taxonomy): Bacteria > Pseudomonadati > Bacteroidota > Flavobacteriia > Flavobacteriales > Flavobacteriaceae > Galbibacter > Galbibacter sp. L-19. The sequence continues at coordinate 122,598 of NZ_JBSXNL010000047.1, read as the reverse complement.
TCCTCAAAATCAACCTGATTTAGACATGTATTCCTACATTATTGAACGCCAACTTAAACCAGAAGCTCGAAAAGATATTCCTGAGTTATTGAAAAAACTTGAGGTAAAACCAACCGCTATGATAGATATTAGCGACGGATTATCATCAGAAATTATCCATCTATGCAAGCAATCTAAAGTAGGTTGTAATTTATATGAAGATAAAATTCCACTAGATCCACAAGTAATATCTACTTCTGAAGAATTTAACCTGAGCAGTACAACTGTAGCTTTAAGTGGTGGTGAAGATTACGAACTATTATTTACCGTAGCTCAAGAAGATTTTCCAAAAATAAAAGCCAATCCGCATTTGTCTATAATCGGACATATGACGCAAGAGAGTGAGGGCATGCATTTAATAACACGTGCCAATACAAAAATACCACTCCAAGCTAGAGGTTGGAATTCTTTTGAGGAAAACGAAAAAGAATAAGAACCGAAGTAAACCTTAGACTACTGAATGAACTTCGCGCCTTTTCTTATATAAATACGCTAGTGTTTCATTTATTTCCCTCCACTCGGGAGTTAAAATATCTAAATGACCTGTTTCGGTTGTTGTAAGTTCACACTTACATGTTTTGCACTGATATTCAACTATGTGGGAAGTGATTTTTTTCGACACCACATAGCGATGTCCGAACACGGAACAGAGTGCTTTTTTGACTGTAGTTTTAGAGGATTTCATATAGGTTATGTATTTTGGGCAGTGTTAACTTATACAAATTCTGTTAATTATCAAACTTTTTTCAAAAATTTCTTGATATTATCGATGAATTGCGATTTGTTTTCAATAAAACTCATATGTCCATCGGGAAATTCTACTACTTTTACCTCCGCTTCTTCTACTTGTTCTATCAAAGCTTCATAGTTTAACACAGGATCTTTCCTCCCTATAATCATCATTTTTTGAAAGGGCGTAAAGTGTAGTAATATTTCTCTATCGTTTCTAATTTTCATCCCTTCTAAAGCAGCCACAATACCTTGAACTGGAGTTTTTAGGGCTTCCTTTTTTAGAGCTTTTATTTCTTCAGCAAAAATTTTACGGTTTTTAGGTCGAAAAAGATTAGCAATTCCCATCCGAACAAAGCTTTTATGGTTGTGCTTTACCATTTCTATAGCTCTATCCCTGTTCTTTTTCTTAACTTCAGAATCGGCACTTGTTGTAGAATTTACTAGCACCAAAGCTTTTACATCGTCTGGATGTGCTTCTGCAAAAGCTAAAGCTACATAGCCTCCCATAGAATGTCCAATTAAAGAAACACGCCTAACCATTAACTCATCCAAAACAGCTTTTACAGTTTCTGCCATCATTTCCATGGTATGCACATATCCCAAACAGCCTGTTTTCCCATGACCTAATAAATCTATAGTTATAACCCGATAGCGACTTAAAAGCTCTTCTTTTAAAGAATTCCAAATTGTAGCGTTTTCCAAAAATCCATGAAGTAGTACTACAGCAGAGCCTTTTCCCGCATCTTCATAAAAAATATCCGTTCCTTTAAAGTTGAGTCTCATTTACAAATACTATTATAAAAAAATCTGTTAGATTGAGCGTAATCTACAAACATTTGGATTACGCTCAAAGTAACAATTTTATAGTATGAACTCGTTTAAACGAGTTCTATGTTAAAAACTACTTTTATTTATTCATCCAATCTTCAATCTCTTCAACCTCCAATGGAATATTTCTCATTAAATTAAAAGGCTCTCCAGACTCCTGAATAACAACATCGTCTTCTAAACGAATTCCAAAACCTTCGTCTGGCAAATAAATTCCTGGCTCTACAGTGAAAACCATATTAGCTTGCATCGGTTTTTTAAGTGGCCCATAATCATGCGTATCTAATCCAATATGATGACTAGTTCCATGCATAAAATACTTTTTGTACGCTGGCCATTCAGGATCTTCATTCTGAACAGCTGCTTTGTCTAATAATCCTAAACCAAGAAGCTCGCTCGTCATTAATTTCCCAACCTCTTCATGATACTCTTTCCACATAGTTCCTGGAACTAACATTGAAGTAGCTTCTTTTTTTACCTTTAAAACAGCGTTATAGACTTGTTTTTGGCGCTCAGAAAATCTACCGCTTACAGGAATGGTACGCGTCATATCACTAGCGTAATTGGCGTATTCTGCACCAGCATCGATTAACAACAGCTCTCCTTCTTTACATTGCATTTTATTTTCAATATAATGAAGTACGTTTGCGTTATTTCCAGAAGCTATAATAGGAGTATATGCAAAACCACGAGATCTATTACGAGTAAATTCATGAATAAACTCCGCTTCTATTTCGTACTCCCAAACTCCCGGTTTAGTAAACTGCAATACCCTTTTAAATGCTTTCTCAGTAATATTACAAGCTTGTTGCATTAATTCTATTTCCTGAGGCTCTTTAGTTCCTCTTAACTCTTGCAATATTTGATTACTTTTTTCCCATTTATGAGCTGGGAATTTATTTTTACACCAATCAATAAAACGATCTTCACGAGTTTCTGTTTCCACAGATTGACGATAATGCTCATTTGTATTAAAATATACAGTAGCTGCTTCCGTCATAATATCATAAAAAACTTTCCCGAAATCTTTCAACCAATACGTTGTTTTAATTCCAGAAACTTCCAAAGCTTTTTCTTTAGTAAGTTTTTCTCCTTCCCAAACCGCAATATGATCATTGGTTTCCCTAACAAATAAAATTTCTCTGTGCTTAGCTTCATGCGCATCAGGAAATAAAACCAAAATACTTTCTTCCTGATCTACACCACTTAAATAAAACAAATCTCTAGCTTGTTGAAAAGGCATTGTACTATCGGAACCAATTGGATATATATCATTAGAATTAAAAACCGCTATACTTTTAGGCTTCATCTGAGCCATAAATTTTTGACGGTTTTTTATAAAAAGATTGCTGTCTATTAAATCGTACTTCATCTCTGTTTATTTTGAATTTTGCCAAAAATAATAAGAATAGATGCTTTTGGTGTTAAACTAGGTATAAAGTTTTAATACAACCATATAGATTATTTATTATATTTGAAGAAAATAAATATAATTTTACAAAGAATAATTATGAAAACAATTAACACCCTTCTGTTCTTAGCATGTATTACTCTAGCTACATCATGCAGTAAAGACAGTGAAGATGAGTTTAAAGAAACTAACGGTAACGATGTTAAAAAGAAATACCTTACTAGTATTAAGGTAATTGACGATAGCAATCTTGATGAAGGTATAAATACAACCTTTAGTTATGATGCTGATGGAAAACTAAATACTGTTAGTGATGAAGATGGATCTGTGGTATTTAAATATTCAACTTCTGGAAAGTTAGAGACAATTGCTGGTAATGATACTGATGATAACATTTCAATAAGCGAGTTTTATCAAGCCCCTTATAATGCGTTTGAAATAGGACAAGTTACAGAATATGATAAAAATGGAAATCCTACTAAAATTAGAGTTTATGACGGCGAAGATAATGGAGAGTCTATATTTTATGATGGTGAAATAACTTATGATTCCAACCCGAACTTTTTCTTTTACACACTTGAAGCAGGTGGAATTCTAGAAGTATTAGATAGAGTCGATCTTAATTTCTCTTTAGTACCTACAAACCAAGCTCTAACTAAAGCAAAAGCATTAATTCCATACAACAACCCTACTTCAATGATTTTTAAAGATGCTAGTACCGGTACTGTTTCGTTTACATCACAAGTAAAATACACATATGATGAAGATAAATACCCGATACTTGCTAAAACTGTTATTGTAAACAGTGATGAAATAAGCAATGCTACTTTAAATTACTCTTATAAATAGACTTACATTACAACATTATGATGATGGCTTTCTAAAAAGTATTACTATTGTCCGATAAAAGTTAACGAAATTTATTGGACTCCAATTATATAAAGGTTTAAATGAGGTTTTCAAAATAGCCCCCTTGCTATTAATAAAAATAAATAAAAAAAGGATTTCAGTAAGGCTACTTCTTTAAACTACTTATTTTATGACAGTTAATATTTAGTCTTTGTTCTTTTTTCTTATAGCGAAACCGTCTTGTATTTTTTCTCGGACACTAATAAAAAAGTATCTAAACTATAAATATCAGCTTAACAACTACAAATTACTTTTTAGAAAGCCACATTCATTTTGTCCCTATTCTACAATCCCTCCTTTAATTAGAAACTTATCATTAATTTTTTTAATAAAAAACTAAGTAATTATACGTAAATATAACGTTGTAGTCAGAAAAGGATTATTTTTACAACAATTACTTTAAATTCATTCTAAATTGCGATTAAAACAGAAACGAAAGTTTGTTAATAACTTATTCGTACTGTACTTTTGTAAGTATTAAATAAATAATTTCTAATGAGCGGAATGTTAAATTCAACAATAGCTAGAAAAGTAGCCATGGCACTTTCAGCTATATTCTTATTAATCTTCCTTTTACAGCATTTTATAATCAATTTTACCTCTGTAATAAGCGAAAGTACTTTTAATGAACTCTCCCATTTTATGGGGACTAATTTTTTAGTTCAATTTTTAATGCAACCTATATTAATATTTGCGGTTGTATTTCATTTTGTGATGGGTTTTATTTTGGAAGTAAAAAATAAAAAAGCTAGAAGCATTAGCTACAAAAGCTTTAATGCAAGTGCAAACACTACATGGGTTTCTAGAAACATGATTTATAGTGGTTTGGTAATCTTAGCTTTTATAGTGCTTCACTTTATTGATTTCTGGTTTCCAGAGATAAATCATAAATATATCGAGTTTGCTCCAGAAGACCCAACAAGATATTATGGTGAGTTAGTAGAAAAATTCCATAATCCAATTCGTGTTGGTGCATATGTAATTGCTTTTGTTTTATTAGCATTACACTTGCTTCATGGTTTTCAATCCGCATTCCAGTCGGTTGGATTCAACAACAAGTTCACTCCAGCACTTAAAACTTTTGGAAAGTTCTTTGCGATTTGCATTCCATTAGGGTTTATTTTCATCGCACTTTTCCATCATTTTAATCAATAGATTTAAGTATTATGGCAACATTAGATTCTAAAATACCACAAGGCGATTTAGCCAATAAGTGGGTCAATTATAAAAATGAAATTAACTTAGTTAACCCTGCTAACAAGCGTAACATTGATGTTATCGTTGTTGGAACAGGTTTAGCAGGAGGTTCTGCAGCAGCAACATTAGCAGAACTTGGATACAATGTAAAAACTTTTTGCTATCAAGATTCTCCTCGTCGTGCACACTCAATTGCAGCACAAGGAGGTATTAACGCAGCAAAAAACTATCAAGGAGATGGAGATTCTACTTACAGGTTATTTTATGACACTGTTAAAGGAGGAGATTACCGTTCTCGTGAAGCAAACGTATATCGTCTAGCAGAAGTTTCGGCTAACATTATCGACCAGTGTGTGGCGCAAGGAGTTCCTTTTGCTCGTGAATATGGTGGAATGTTAGACAATCGTTCTTTTGGAGGGGTTTTAGTTTCTAGAACTTTTTACGCAAAAGGACAAACAGGGCAACAGCTTTTATTGGGAGCTTATGCAGCTATGAATCGTCAAATTAACCGTGGAAAGATCCAATCTTTTAATCGCCACGAAATGTTAGACGTAGTAATTGTAGACGGAAAAGCTCGTGGAATTATTGCGAGAAACTTAGTTACTGGAGAAATAGAACGCCACTCGGCTCATGCGGTAGTAATTGCTTCTGGAGGCTATGGAAATGTATTTTTCCTATCTACAAATGCTATGGGAAGTAACGTAACAGCTTCATGGAAAATCCATAAAAAAGGAGCCTATTTTGCCAATCCTTGTTACACACAAATTCACCCAACATGTATTCCTGTTTCGGGAGACCATCAGTCAAAATTAACATTGATGTCTGAGTCGCTTCGTAACGATGGAAGAATTTGGGTTCCGAAGAAAAAAGAAGATGCAGAAGCTATTCGTCAAGGAAAATTAAAGCCTACAGAATTAGCAGAAGAAGATAGAGATTATTACTTAGAAAGAAGATATCCATCGTTTGGTAACTTAGTACCACGAGACGTTGCATCTAGAGCTGCAAAAGAACGTTGTGATGCTGGTTTTGGAGTAAACAAAACTGGAGAAGCGGTATTTCTAGATTTCGCATCTGCAATAGAGCGTTACGGAAAAGAACAAGCTATTATCCATGGAAATCATAATCCTTCAGAAAAGGAAATAAGAGAATTAGGAGAGAAAGTAGTAGAAAACAAATACGGAAACCTCTTCCAAATGTATCAGAAAATTGTTGATGAGAACCCGTATAAAACTCCAATGATGATTTACCCTGCGGTACATTATACTATGGGAGGTATTTGGGTTGACTACAACTTAATGACAACCATTCCTGGGTGTTATGCTGCTGGAGAAGCTAACTTCTCTGACCACGGAGCAAATAGACTTGGAGCTTCTGCCTTAATGCAAGGTTTAGCCGATGGTTATTTTGTGCTACCTTACACTATTGGAAATTATTTAGCAGATGATATTAGAACTGGAAAAATCCCAACAGATTCTCCAGAGTTTGATGAAGCTGAAAAAAATGTAAAAGATCAGATAGCAAAACTTGTTAACAATAAAGGGAAGCATTCTGTAGACCATTACCACAAAAAATTAGGGAAAATTATGTGGAATAAATGTGGAATGGCTCGTAATGCCAAAGACCTAGAGTCGGCTATTAAAGAAATAGCGGAATTACGTGCAGATTTCCATAAAAATGTATTAATTCCTGGTTCTGCAGACTCTAAAAATAGCGAATTAGAAAAAGCATTAAGAGTAGCAGATTTCTTAGAATTAGGAGAATTATTTGCTAAAGATGCTTTACACCGAAACGAATCTTGTGGAGGACACTTCAGAGAGGAGTACCAAACTGAAGAGGGAGAAGCAAAAAGAGACGATGAGAACTTTAAATACGTTGCCGCTTGGGAATACAAAGGAGCTCCTAGCGATGCCGTATTACACAAGGAAGAATTAGAATATAAAAACATTGAGCTTAAAACACGCTCGTATAAATAGTTAATTGTTATTTGTTAACCGTTTTTATTTTTGTTCTATGAAAAATGAGTGATATTAAGACTTTCGAAGATTTGAACTGTTGGGTTAAAGGAACAGAGTTAAGAAGAAAAATAGCTTCTGTTATAAAAACCTTTCCCGAGTTTGAAAAATTTGAACTTATGTCTCAAATGAGAAGGGCTTCTAGATCGGTTACTCATAACATAGCAGAGGGTTATGGCAGATTTCATTTTAAGGAAAATGCCCAATTTTGCAGGATATCAAGAGGCTCATTATATGAAATATTAGATCAAATAATTACGGTGCTTGATGAAAATTATATTGACAATAAAACTTATGAAGATACAAGGTTGATGGTAATTGATTGTATTAAAATATTGAATGGTTACATTAACTATTTAAGTAACGCAAAGTCCAATTAACTATTAACCATTAACTTTCAACATATAATAATATGAATCTTACATTAAAAATATGGCGTCAAAAAGATGCCAACACAAAAGGAAAGATGGTAGACTACCCAATATCTGGTGTAGAACCTGATATGTCTTTCTTAGAAATGCTAGATGTTTTAAATGAAGAATTAATTTCTAAAGGAGAAGAGCCTGTAGAATTTGATCACGACTGTAGAGAGGGGATTTGTGGTGCATGTTCACTTCAAATAAATGGAGAGCCACACGGGCCAGATAGAGGCGTTACTACATGTCAGCTTCATATGCGTATGTTTAAAGATGGAGACACTATTACTATAGAACCCTTTAGAGCAACTGCTTTTCCTGTAATTAAAGATTTAATTGTAGACCGTTCTTCATTTGATAGAATTCAGCAAGCGGGTGGTTTTATTTCTGTAAATACTTCAGGAAATACTATCGATGCAAATGCAATTCCAGTTAATAAAGACGACGCTGACGATTCTTTTAATGCAGCTACCTGTATTGGTTGTGGGGCTTGTGTGGCAGCTTGTAAAAATGCAAGTGCTATGCTTTTCACATCAGCAAAAGTATCTCAGTTTGCTTTGTTACCACAAGGGCAAATAGAAGCTACCGACCGTGTATTAAATATGGTTAGACAGATGGATGAGGAAGGTTTTGGAAACTGTTCTAATACTGGAGCTTGTGAGATTGAATGTCCAAAAGGAATTTCTCTTGAGAACATAGCTCGAATGAACAGAGAATATCTTTCAGCAAATATGAAAAAGTAGATTCCTCAGATTAAGCACATAAAGCATTAAATACATTAATATAAAAGAGGCTTTTTAAAAAAGTATATAAACCCTAAATGTTATCCTGAGCTTGTCGAGGGATTCTTTTGGGGTTAGTTGTGAAACTTCGACAAGCTCAGTTCGACAACTACATATTACTTTTTCAAAAAACCTCTTTTTTAGTTTCAAACATTTTTACTTCAAAAAAATAAATTGAAATGATTAAAGTACAAATAGTAGGATTAATCATTCTTCTTCTAAGTCTTGCAACTTATTTTTTTATGAATATAGAAGGTTTTTGGATTGGAGCAAGTACAGGAATTGGAGCTGGACTTCTTATAATAGGTAAAATTAAAAAAGTTTAGTAATTAACTTTTTTAAGGAGTTAGGCAGCATTTGGAGAAATCAAATTTAATACTTACTTTTAACGTTAGTAACGTAACACAAAACTATGATTATATCCTTTGGCTCTAAAGAAACCGAACAAATTTGGAACGGAATGCGAGTCAAAAAAATGCCGATTGAAATTCAAAGTCTCGGACGTCGAAAGTTGAGAATGTTGAATAACTCGCAGGATATTACAGATTTGCGAATTCCCCCGTCAAACCGACTTGAAAAACTAACTGGTAAATTAAACGAATTTTATAGCATTCGGATTAACAAACAGTGGCGAATTGTATTCGTATGGGAAAAAGGAAATGCAAGCGAAGTTGCAATAATTGATTATCATTAAAAAATATAAAAATGGGAAAGTTAGCAAATGTACATCCTGGAGAAATCTTGAATTACGAATTTCTTGAACCATTGGAAATCACCGCATACCGCCTTTCCAAGGACTTGAAAATTCCGCAAACCCGAATTTCGGAAATCATTAAAGGAAATCGCAGAATTACTGCGGACACAGCTTTACGATTGAGCAAATATTTTGGAAATTCTGCAAAATTCTGGCTTGGAATTCAAGACGATTTTGATATTGAGGAAGAAAAAGAATCGAAAGAATTGGAACTGAACGAAATAAAACATTTCGAAAATAAAAACATTATTTAAAAGCAAGCAACTACGGCTTGCATAAAATAATTAGGAAGTAAAAATCAACTACTTCGGTGGAAATTCAAAGAAAACATATTTAACTCATTTCATATAAAGTAGTAACAATAACCTCTTTGCCTTCTTTTAAGGGAGTTGATAGTAATTGTTTCTCTTTTTTTATTTTTAAATTGAAGGGAGGTATCAATAAGTTCAAACCACTCTGCTTTTTAAGTCGAATTCCCTGTCCAGAAATAATATCTTTATTGGGCTCAAAACTACCGTTAGGTAGATGCTCTGTTAGAATAACATATTTATAAGCTGATAATTTACTTATTATACTTTGAACCTCTTTATTTGATAAATGCTGAAGCACTTGCCTAATTAAAACAATATCGGCAGTAGGCAAACTATCGGTTGCAATATCCAAACATTCAAAAGTTAAATTATCTTGAGTAAAAACTTCTTGATTCCGTTTAATAAGTCCTTCAACTATATCTACTCCAATATACCTTTTAGTGTACTTTACTAAATATTTCCCTACATTAAAATCGCCGCACCCTAAATCGCATACCACAGGAGGAAAATCAAAAGACTTTAAGAAAGTTTGAATAGTTTCAATATAAGGTTTTACTATTTCTGGACGATGAGAGCCCTCCCCAGAATAATAATCAGCATTATTACCTCCCCAAAGATTTAATGTATAGATCTGTTCCATAGCATCTTTTGTTGGCCATGGTTTTTTAGTTTTAGTAGTAATACGCTTACTTTTCACTCGGTAAAAACTTTAAAGCAAGATAGCACAACTAAACAAAAGCATAAAAATAAAAAACACCTCTTATGCTGAGCGACTAATGTGAGACCGCTTCTCCAGCACCACTAGGAATACGAATATCTTCAACAATATCAACTATCTCCTTAGGCGGAGCTTTGGTAAATCTAGATACTATAATTGCTGTAACAAAATTTAAAATCATTCCGATAGAACCAAATCCTTCAGGTGAAATTCCAAACCACCAATCTTTTTCTTCAGAAGTATTAATCGTTCCAATCCAATGTAATCTGAAGCGAGCAATATAATACAAGGTAATAGCAAGTCCTACAACCATTCCTGCTATTGCTCCTTCTTTGTTCATTCTTTTAGAAAAAATACCTAATACAATAGCTGGAAAAAATGAAGCTGCCGCTAAACCAAAAGCTAAAGCAACAACAGAAGCCACATAGCCTGGTGGATGAATCCCGAAATATTCTGCAACACAAACGGCTACTAATGCAGCGCCTCTAGCAGCCCACAATTCTTGTTTCTCATTAATATCGGGCATGACCATCTTTTTAAGTAAATCGTGCGATACAGAAGAGGATATCACCAATAACAATCCGGCTGCAGTAGATAATGCAGCAGCTAAACCTCCAGCAGCTAATAATGCTATTACCCAATTTGGTAGGTCTGCAATTTCTGGATTGGCGAGCACCATAATATCTCGATCTATTTCAAGCTCATTAATAGTTGTATCTGCAACATATTGTATGGTGCCATCATTATTTTTATCAGTAAAAGTTAATAGCCCAGTAGCTTCCCATTTAGAAAACCATTCGGGCATGCTCCCATAAGGTTGGTTACTCACTGTTTGAATTAAATTAGTACGAGCAAAAACTGCAATTGCAGGCGCTGTAGTATACAATATTCCTATAAAAAGAAGGGCATAAAGTCCCGATTTACGAGCATCTTTTACTTTTGGAACTGTAAAAAAGCGAACTATTACATGTGGCAATCCCGCAGTCCCCATCATTAAGGCAGCGGTAATAAAAAACACATCAATTTTGGATTTTGACCCTGAAGTATATTCATGAAATCCCAATTCTGCTTGAAGTCCATCCAATTTGTCTAATAAATACGTTCCATCTGCAAGTTGTCCCCCTAATCCTAATTGTGGGATTGGATTTCCCGTCATTTGAATAGAAATGAAAATTGCAGGAACCATAAAAGCAAATATTAAAATACAATATTGAGCTACTTGGGTGTAAGTAATACCTTTCATTCCACCGAGAACGGCATAAAACAAAACAATTGCCATTCCAATATAGACCCCAGTATTGACATCTACTTCCAAAAACCTAGAAAAAACCACTCCCACTCCCCGCATCTGACCAGCTACATAGGTAAAAGAAACAAAAAGAGCACATACCACAGCTACTAAACGTGCTGTTTTAGAATAATACCTGTCGCCAATGAAATCTGGCACAGTGAATTTTCCAAATTTTCTGAGGTAAGGAGCTAATAATAATGCCAACAAAACATAACCTCCTGTCCACCCCATTAAAAAAACAGATCCATCATAACCAGCAAAAGAAATAATTCCAGCCATGGAAATAAAAGAGGCAGCAGACATCCAATCGGCGGCTGTTGCCATTCCATTTGCTAAAGGAGAAACCCCTCCTCCAGCAACATAAAAGTCTTTGGTAGATCCTGCGCGACTCCAAATAGCTATTCCAATATATAACGCAAAGGTAATTCCAACAAGTAGATAGGTTAGTAATTGAACTGACATAGGTAGTTTATTCGTTTAGGTTGTATTTTTTATCCAATCGATTCATTAAAACGACATATATTAAAATCAGAATAATAAAAACATAAATAGATCCTTGCTGAGCAAACCAAAAGCCTAATTTAAAACCACCAAGCTTGATTTTATTCAACTCGTCTACTAAAATAATTCCAAATCCGAAGGAGACTAAAAACCATATAGAAAGTAAGATGAAAAGGTATTTTAAATTCTCTTTCCAATACCTTTCTTTAGTAAGCTGACTCATATATTATCATTTTAAAAACAATAATACATTTTTTTTATTAAAAAATTAAAAATTTGACTTCTTGAAGATTAAAATATTATCAAATTAACAATTTAACAGATAATTGTATATAAAAAGAGGCAACAAAACTGTTACCTCTTTTTTAATTAGCAAAAACTAGTGGGGGAAATGTTCTTTTTTGGGGCATTTAGAACATTAAAAGTTTTTTGGCTATTAACATTAAACTTTTCATTAATGTAATCGTTCCTTTAACATTTGCACTTAAAACATTAAAGAATGATTGACTTTGTTGGTTGTCTTCATAGGTTAAAGCATGGTCTGTCATTATTTTAATAATTAAGTAGGTTAGTAATATTTTTATGACTTTAGGAACATGAAACTATAACACTTCCTTGGGAAAAACACATTTTTGTTGTGAATCTCTCAAATCTTGTTGTCAAAATAAAATTTTATGTGTTTTAACACAATAATCTCTTTTTGACGGTGGCAAATCTAAAATAAATAATGAATTATCGGATATAGAGATATAAAAATTCGATGAAATACACTTTTAAAAAAACTGTTCTTAACACTATCTTGGTAAGCCCAGACAGTAGGCATTCAAACAAAATAAATTTAACTCATTTATACACAGAGAGTTTAAGCAAACATAAGACAAACTACAAGGAGTTAAACCCTAATAATTGATTTACAAAACCATTTCTGGCGTGTTTTCATTAACAATAAGCCTCCCAGCTGTAGCATTTTTAATTTCATCAACAGAAACCCCAGGAGCTCGTTCTAACAATAGAAATCCATCTTTAGTTACCTCCAAAACAGCAAGATTAGTTACTATCTTTTTTACACATTTAACCCCCGTTAACGGAAGCGAACATTCTTCTAATAACTTAGACTCTCCAGCACGATTGGTATGCATCATAGCAACAATTATATTTTCTGCGGAAGCTACCAAATCCATTGCTCCTCCCATTCCTTTTACCATTTTTCCAGGAATTTTCCAGTTGGCAATGTCGCCATTCTCCGCCACTTCCATTGCTCCAAGAATAGTTAAATCTACATGTTGCCCACGAATCATCCCAAAGCTTAAAGAAGAATCAAAAAAAGAAGCTCCTTTTAACGTAGTAATGGTTTGCTTTCCTGCATTAATAATATCAGCATCTTCTTCTCCTTCAAAAGGAAATGGTCCCATTCCCAAAACGCCATTCTCACTTTGAAATTCTACCGAAATATCATCCCGTACATAATTAGCAACTAACGTAGGGATTCCGATTCCTAAATTTACATAATACCCGTCTTTAACTTCCTTGGCAATACGCTGCGCTATTTGTTCTTTATTTAAACTCATAATTAATTTGTTAATTAGTAAATGAGGTAATTTGAAAATTACTTGTTTTTACTCGTAGCTATAATTTTACTTATTACTAATATTATCGATTTCAAATCGTCTAATAATATTCCATCTAGACATGGATAATAAGGACACGCTAAACATAATTTCAACCAATATTTCACCTCATCAGCTTCTTTAGCTGCTATTTTAAACTTATGTATAAAATCGGCTTTACTTTCTGCATTTTGTGCTTCAGCAATATTTGCTCCTATAGATGTACCAGATCTAAAAATTTGGGATGCCATTTCATATTTATACAATCCTCTTAGTTCTTCAGAAAATTGAATAATAGCAAGTGAAAACTTGAATGAGTGATTAACTATAAAATTTTCTTTGTCATTTCTCATTTTCAAATTTTCAAATTATAAAATTTATTCTTTCTTCCTAACAGTTAATTGTTCAATCCGTTTTTCATATTTTTCACCTTTAAAAATACGTTGTACAAAAATTCCGGGGATATGTATTTCATTAGGATTTAGACTTCCTGCTGGCAAAAGCTCTTCAACCTCAGCAACGGTAATTTTTGCAGCACCACACATAACAGGATTGAAATTGCGAGCGGTTCCTTTAAAGATTAAATTTCCAGCTTCATCTCCTTTCCACGCTTTAACAAAAGAAAAATCAGCTTCAAAAGCATGTTCCAAAATATGAGGTTTCCCGTTAAAAACTCTGCTTTCTTTCCCCTCTCCTACTTCGGTACCATACCCTGCTGGAGTATAAAAAGCAGGAATTCCAGCTTGGGCAGCACGACATCTTTCTGCCAAAGTTCCCTGCGGAATAAGCTCTACTTCCAACTCCCCACTCAACATTTGACGTTCAAACTCATCATTTTCTCCAACATAGGAAGAAATCATTTTTTTAATTTGTCTTTTTTGAAGTAACAGTCCGAGACCAAAATCATCGACCCCAGCATTATTAGAAACACACGTTAAATTTTTTACATTCAACGCTACCAATTTATTAATGCTATTTTCAGGAATTCCACAAAGTCCAAACCCTCCAAGCAAAAAAGTCATGTTGTCTTTTACTCCTTGAAGCGCTTCATCTACAGATGTTACTTTCTTATTAATCATTTCGTAATATTTTAGATGAAAATTACGAATATTTCAAGAAAATAGAAATTATATTTTAATAATGTGTGAATAATATTGAATTGACCAATTCTTGTATCGAAAAATTGAAAGTAATCAACTACCTCGGGACAAACCCGCAAGGTATTCTAAGGAAACATATTTAACTTATTTCAACGCAAAGCCCTTAGATAAACTTAGGGCAGGGATTGGAGAATTAGCCCCTCTATAAGGGATTAAAATATGCTTCTAGATAAAAAATTATATAAACTAATACCCCTAAATCTCTTCAGAAGCAATTAAAATACATCCAGCTTCTTTCATTTGCTGTAATGCTATTTCCGAATCGTTTGGATTAACATTAACCCCGCGTATAGCATCTGTTACAACAAAGGTTTTAAATCCTTCTTTTACCGAATCCAATGCAGAAGACAATACACAATAATCGGTTGCAATACCGCTTACATAGAGCTCGGCAATTTTATTTTGTTTTAAAAAAGAGGTAAGATTAATATTAGTAGCTTCAAAAGCAGAATAGCCATCGTCTATAGTACCTGTTCCTTTTAAAGCAACTAAATCAATATTTGCTGTGTTTAAATCGGAATGAAATTCTGCTCCATGCGTTTCTTGCACACAATGTGGCGGCCACTTATCAAAATGTTTTGTTTTAATAGGATGCCAATCTTTAGAAGCAATTACCAAATCAAAATTTGGAGCTATTTTATTAATAATTGGAGCTACTTCTTCCCCGCCTTTTGCAGCCAAAACTCCGCCAGTACAAAAGTCGTTTTGAACATCTACTATTAATAATGCCTTCATTAGAATTTATGTTATAAAGCTATTCCTAGAGGGGATTAAAAATCGATATTTACCCCCTCATTATAATCTACTTTAATAGAATCTTGATCTGCCTCTGCTGGTTCATCACAATCCACACGGATACTTAAATCTTCTGGTCTCTCAAATGCAGCAGTAGAAATTCCTAAATCTTCATCCGCGTAACATTTTTTCATGTAAAGTCCCCAAATAGGCAATGCCATACTTGCTCCTTGTCCATAGGTTATACTTTTAAAATGCGTTGATCTATCTTCTCCACCTACCCATACTCCAGTTACTAAGTTTGGCACCATTCCCATAAACCAACCATCGGAATTATTTTGAGTTGTTCCAGTTTTTCCAGCAATAGGATTTTTTAAATCATATGGATACCCCGTAATAATCTCTTTATAAACTTGTATATCTTTACGCCAAGTTCCTCTTAACCTTGCTCCAGAACCCGATTCTGTTACTCCTTCCATTAATTTTACGGTAGTATAAGCAACATCTTTACTTAGTACATCTCTAGTTTCTGGAACCGATTCATATAAAACCGTTCCATTTTTATCTTCAATACGAGTAATCATAACTGGTTTAACATACACCCCTTGATTTGCAAAAGTTCCAAAGGCACCTACCATTTCATAAACCGAAATATCTGGGGTTCCTAAAGCAATAGAAGGCACAGGAAGTATAGTAGCCTCTACCCCCATACGTTTAATAAGATTAACCACTGGTTGTGGTCCTACTTTATCCATTAACCTAGCAGTAATTGTATTGACAGAATTTGCCAAAGCATACTTTAAGGTGTACATATCTCCAGAATACTTACCATTGGAATTTTTAGGACACCATGGTAAAATATTCCCGTATTTATTAGCTTCGATACAGGTATAAATATCTGGAAATTCATCACAAGGCGATAAATGCAATTGGTCTATTGCCGTAGCATAAACAAAAGGTTTAAAAGTAGAACCCGCTTGACGGCGACCTTGTTTTACTTGATCGTATTGAAAGTGTTTGTAGTTAATTCCTCCAACCCATGCTTTAACATGACCAGATTGTGGCTCCATCGACATCATTCCAGTACGCAAGAAATATTTATAATACCTTATAGAATCTAAAGGAGACATTACCGTATCTTTTTCTCCCTGCCAAGTAAAAACTTCCATTGGAATTTTTTTCTTGAAGGAAGCTATGATTTCTTTTTCAGGTTTTTTAAGATCGTATTTCATGTGTCTCCAACGCTCTGATTGACGCATCGAACGGTTATAAATTTGTTTTGTCTCCTCAGGAGTTACATCTAAAAATGGCGCTGTTGGATTACGCTTGTCTGTATTTTGCACAAAAAATTCCGCTTGCAAACGCTTCATATGCTCACTTACCGCCTCTTCTGCATTGGCTTGCATTCTAGAATCTATGGTTGTAAATATTTTTAACCCATCAAGATAGATGTTGTATTTCTCGCCATCAGGTCGGTAATTATCTTCATCGGCAGCCCACTGCTTCAACCAATCTCTTAAATACTCTCTAAAGTACGTAGCTATCCCTTCTCGGTGAGATTCTGGATGGTAATCTATTTCTAAAGGAATTGCAGCAAGAGAATCGCGTTCTTGTTCATTTAAAAATTCATTTTTAAACATCTGATTCAACACTACATTTCGTCTATTCTCTACCCCAACAGGATTTCTTCTAGGGTTGTAAAGCGATGAATTTTTAAACATTCCAACCAGCATTGCAGATTGCTCTACATTTAAGTTTGAAGGTTCTTCTCCAAAATAAATACGTGCTGCAGAACGAATACCATCAGCATTATTACCAAAATCGTAAATATTGAAATACATGGCAATAATTTCTTCTTTGGTATATTGTTTTTCTAGTTGAATAGCAATAATCCATTCTTTAATTTTCTGAATAATCCGTTCAACAATATTTGAAGAAACCTGCTCGGTAAACAACTGTTTTGCTAACTGCTGAGAAATTGTACTTGCTCCACCTCGAGTTCCTAAAAACACAGCAGCACGAAGTGTTCCCCAAGCATCAATCCCCGAATGATCGTAATAACGTTCATCTTCAGTAGCAATTAAAGCATTTACTAAATGTTTAGGCAATTCTTCAAAATCAACAGGCGTTCTATTATCATTTAAATAATATTTTCCTAAGGTTTTTCCGTCTGAAGATATAATTTCTGAAGCTAAGTTTGTTTGTGGGTTCTCTAATATTTCAAATGAAGGTAATTTCCCAAAAACTCCCCAAGAGGCTAGTAAAAATATAAGTACTACAAAGAGAATTCCTGCTGCGAAGAGTCGCCAAAACCATAAGATATATTTTCTAAAACCTTGATTTTTATTTTTAGCTTTTTTGTTTGATACTTTCTTTGCCATTTTATTTTTCAGCTGATTTTTCTATACTTATACCTACGTCTGTAATTCCCTTTAAGGATGTTATTCCTTCTACAGTTCCATTTTTTCGCATTGCATGTTCAATTGCAATATTATAAGTTCCCATAGTAGGGAAAACAACATTTTCTTTGTAATAAAGCTTACTTTCCTTTAAAGAGGAAAATCCTTTACCAAGCCACTCCCCACTAGGTTTTGCCATCTCATATTCCAAAGTATCGGAAACAGTTTTTCCTCCTGGAAAATCTAAATTAACTATTAGGTATAAATTACTAAACTTATAACTATCGTCGTTTCTTAGATTGATAAAAAGATTATAAGCATTTAATGTATCTTTAGGTTGAAACTCAAAAGAGACTTTTTCATTCTTATCCCATCCATTTTTAATAGGCTTATATTCTCCAAAAACATTCGCATCGGAACTACAAGCTACAAACATTAAAGCCATAAGACTTAAAAAAACAAGTCGCTTATGCATTATTAGACCTTTTCCTTCTGTTGTTGTTAGTACGTCTTTTTTTATTTTTGCTACGCCCTTTAGATGCTTTAGGCTTATCAAAACGTGTTAAACTATCTTGTCCTACAACGTTCTCAAACTCTGTTTTAGTATCTGCAGTTAAATCAAGTGCATATTCTTCAAGTCCAGCAACAGGTTGTTTCTTTTTATTAAGACTGATGATTTCTCTTACCTGATCTGTAGTTAATACAAACCAATTTGCCCATTGCCCTTCGTAACAAAACCACATAAGTTGCTTAAAAATGTCTATTTTCTGACAAACAGCTTCTCCTTTTTCAGTTTTAAGTCGTTGCTCCTGACTAGGGAAATCGTTTAAAGCGTCTAAATAAGCATCGAGCTCATAATTTAAACAACATTTAAGTTTTCCACATTGTCCTGCTAACTTTTGCGGATTTAAAGAAAGCTGTTGGTAGCGAGCCGAAGCTGTATTCACCGATCTAAAATCTGTTAACCAAGTAGAACAGCACAACTCTCTCCCACAAGAACCAATTCCACCAAGTCTGGCAGCTTCTTGTCGGTATCCTATTTGACGCATTTCAATACGAGTACTAAAAGCGCGTGCCATATCTTTTATAAGCTGACGGAAATCTACGCGTTCTTCGGCAGTATAATAAAAAGTAGCTTTAGAACCATCTCCTTGAAATTCTACATCCGAGATTTTCATTTGTAGTTGAAGACTAATCGCTAATTCTCGAGATTTCTTTTGAACTGCTGCTTCACGGTCTCTTGCCGCTTGCCAAATATCAATATCTTTTTGTGAGGCTTTTCTATAGATTTTTGGTAGATTTTCATCTTTAAAATCTACTTTTTTCTTTTTCATTTGTACTTTAACCAACTCTCCAACAAGCGTTACAACACCAACATCGTGCCCTGGAGAAGACTCTGTAGCCACCACATCTCCGATGGAAAGGGTTAAATTTTCTTTATTTCTGAAAAACTCTTTTCTACTATTTTTGAATCTAACTTCGACACAATCAAAAGGCTCATGGCCATTGGGTAGCGACATATTAGAAAGCCAATCAAAAACGGTAAGTTTATTACAACCATCTGTTCCGCAAGTACCGTTATTCTTACACCCACGTGGTTGCCCATCCTTACCGGTTGAACAACTGCTACATCCCATAATTTTATATATTGAACCGAAGAAACTTCCTTAAAAGCACTTCGGTTAAGGTTCATAAATACTTCACTTATAAACTAGTTTTTAACCAGTTCAATACGTAAAGATACTATTTTTAGTCTGTTTAAAATTTCTACAATCTTAAAATTTAAAATTCAGCAGAAATAGAAAACTAAATATAAGAAAAATCTTATGCTATTCTTTAAACTTTAGCACTTCCGATCTTCCTTTCTTAAAAATTAAATTGCTTACTGCTTTTCCTTTTCTAAGCGCTTTTTGCTCTTCATAAGGTAAAGCTACAATATCCATACAATCTGTTGAGCAACAATTATTCATCTTTGCTGCACATTCTTCACATTGAATAAACAATAAATGGCACGCTTCGTTCGCACAATTTACATGTGTATCACAAGCTTTTCCACATTGATGACAATGTGCTATAATATCTTCACTAATTCTTTCTGAACGGCGCTCATCAAAAACAAAGTTCTTCCCAATAAATTTATTCTCAAGCTTACTGGCTTCTATTTGACGTACGTAATTAATAATTCCGCCTTCCAACTGAAAAACATTTTTAAACCCTTTATGTTTGTAATAAGCACTAGCTTTCTCACATCTAATCCCTCCTGTACAATACATTACAAGGTTTTTATCTTCTTTATGCTCTTTTAAATCTTCTTCTATAATTGGCAAAGAATCTCTAAAAGTATCTACATCTGGTGTAATGGCGTTTTTAAAATGACCTATTTCACTTTCGTAATGATTACGCATATCCACCAAAACGGTATTTGGATCTTCTATAAGCTCGTTAAAAGTAGCCGCATCTACATGAATTCCTTTGTTGGTAACATCAAAAGCATCGTCATTCAACCCATCTGCTACAATTTTATCACGCACTTTAACTTTTAGCTTTAAAAAAGCAAAGTCATCATGCTCAATAGCTATATTAAGACGTACGTTTTCTAAAAAAGAAATCGAATCTAAATGTTTTTTAAAGTCGTTAAATAATTCTGCAGGGACCGATAATTGTGCGTTAATCCCTTCTTTTGCCACATAAATTCTTCCTAACACCTCCAATTCGTCCCAAGCTAAGAACAAATGATTTCTAAGAATTTGTGGATTTCCAATTTTAGCGTATTTATAGAAAGAAATTGTAAGGCGCTCTTTTCCGGCTTCTTCAATAAGTGCCGCTCTTTCTTCTGCGCTTAATTTATTGTACAGTTGCATGCTATACCAATTTTTTAAGTTAAAGAATTTGTTTCATTAATATTTTTGCAAAAGTAAGGATTTTTAATTTTAGGAGGAAATCTGGGTTCAGTGTTCAGTAAGCAGTTGGCAGTTGGTAAAATTGTAGAGTTGTAGATTTGCAAAGGGGTGAAGTTATAAATTTGCTGATTTGAAGATGTGGAAATGAAAAAAGTCAGAAGACCGAAGTCGAGAGTCGGGAGACAGAATGCAGTGTTCAATGTTCAATAAGCAGTTTTTTTCTTTGTAACAGCGTAACTACATAACAGCGTAACATTTTTACTTTCAACTCAAAGTGGCAAAGGTTCAAAGTGGCAGAGGGACAAAGTTATAAATTTGGAAATGAGGAAATGAAAACCGAAGTCTGAAGTCGAGAGTTGGGAGACAGAATGCAGTGTTCAATGTTCAATAAGCAGTTTTTTTTCTTTGTAACATCGTAACTACATAACAGCGTAACTTTTTACTTCGGGCTTCGGACTTCCAACTTCTCTCTTTTCAATCAAGAGTCAGGAATCAAGAGTCAAGAAAAATCTATATTTTCTTCTCTTTATTCTTGTTTCCTTCCAACTCCAGACTTCTCTCTTTCTCAATACTTCAATTTTTAAATTTTTCAATAAAAAAAGCGTTCAATAAGCAGTTTTTTTCTTCGTAACAGCGTAACTTTTTACTTCGGGCTTCGAACTTCCGACTTCTGACTTATCCAATTCTCTCTCGAATTTCTCGTTTTAATACCAAAAAAAAGAGCTTCAATAATTACTGAAACTCTTTAATTAGCTAATTCGTTGTTATTAAATATTTAAAATATTCATCATTGCAATAACAACGAAGCTAGCCACCATCCATCTTACCATTGCAAGGAATTGCTATGGCAGGATTATTCGATTTCCATATGTAGACATTGCGATATTCCATAAAAAATCAAATAATGTTAAAATAAAAGACGTATCTTTCCTTTGTGTTGATAATTATATTCTATATTCAAAATTTAATCCTTCAAAACAATAACTAATGGGTAAACCCCATTAATTTTAGGGCTACTCAGCCTTCCATTTTTTATTAGATACGAAAAAAATAAAAAGGTTGCGTGGCAAATTGTATGCTGAAAAAAGAAATAGTATTTTAGCACGAAACAAAAGAATACAAAGAAATGAGTTCGGAAAAAGATGCAAAGTTAAAAGCACTAAAGCTCACTTTAGACAAGTTGGATAAAACCTACGGTAAGGGAGCGGTGATGAAAATGGGAGATAGTGTTGTGGAAGATGTTGATGCTATTCCAACAGGGTCTATCGGACTGGATATTGCGTTAGGTGTTGGCGGGTATCCAAGAGGTAGAGTTATAGAAATATACGGACCAGAATCTTCTGGTAAAACAACACTTACGTTACATGCTATTGCTGAGGCTCAAAAAGCTGGTGGAATTGCTGCCTTTATAGATGCGGAGCATGCTTTTGACCGTTTTTATGCACAAAAATTGGGGGTTGATATTGATAATTTAATTATTTCTCAACCAGACCATGGAGAGCAAGCTTTGGAAATTGCCGATAACTTAATTCGTTCAGGAGCTATTGACATTGTAATTGTGGATTCTGTAGCTGCATTAACACCAAAAAGTGAAATTGAAGGAGAAATGGGAGATTCCAAAATGGGACTTCATGCTCGTTTAATGTCGCAGGCTCTACGTAAACTTACAGCAAGTATCAGCAAAACAAAATGTACGGTTATTTTTATCAACCAGCTTCGTGAGAAAATTGGAGTGATGTTCGGAAACCCAGAAACAACAACTGGTGGAAATGCCTTAAAGTTTTATGCTTCAGTTCGGTTAGATATTCGTCGTTCTACACAAATAAAAGATAGTGATGGTGGGGCTTCTGGTAATAAAACTAGAGTAAAAGTGGTGAAAAACAAAGTAGCACCTCCTTTTAAAGCTACAGAATTTGATATTATGTATGGAGAAGGGATTTCTCGAGTTGGGGAAATTCTAGATTTAGGAGTTGAGTTCGAAATTATTAAAAAGAGTGGTTCATGGTTTAGTTATGGCGATACCAAACTAGGACAAGGACGTGACGCTGTAAAAACAATTTTACAAGATAACCCTGAACTTTTAGATGAGTTAGAAGGAAAAATAAAAGAAGGCATTAAAGCAATGGATAACTAATACTGTTGTAAAACACCTTTAAGAATTACTTCGAGATAAGTTCTCAAAGTATGTAATAAAAATAAGTTTACCTCATTTCGATACAGAGCCCTTCTGTAAAGTCAGAATAGGCTTTGAGGAATCAAACCCTCTATGAGGTAGGAAATCCCGAGAATTTATCTTCTCGGGATTTTTTTATGGAAAAACGCAACCCTTTCATCCTAAATGCATCTACTAAGAAAATTAGTATAAAAAAATGAAAAAGTTTTTTGTTTTAATGCTTTGCACTTTTACTTTGCTAAGCTTTAGTTCTTGTGACTTATCGGATGATGATGCAACAAATTTTTACTACGAAACCATGGAAATTACAAGCGCTAATTTTCCAGAATATTTCGAGTATGGAAAAGTATACCCAATTGACTTTACTTATTTAAGACCTACAGATTGCCATATCTACAATGGTTTTGAGTTTAATCATACTGGTGAAACTGAACGTACTATCTTTGCAGTAGCAACAGTACTAGATAGAACCGATTGTGAAACCTTAACAGACACAGA
The DNA here is from genome assembly GCF_056857615.1 of Galbibacter sp. L-19. Lineage (NCBI taxonomy): Bacteria > Pseudomonadati > Bacteroidota > Flavobacteriia > Flavobacteriales > Flavobacteriaceae > Galbibacter > Galbibacter sp. L-19. Next base: position 99,225 of record NZ_JBSXNL010000047.1, on the reverse strand, counting down.
AGGGACTGATAGTTTTGATTTTGAAGTAAGATATAGAAACACCTATACCTTTAAATTTTATATTGGAGAGGATGATAATGGCGAAAAACAATATCTTACTTATGAGGTTCCTGTAAGAGAAGCAGGCGAAGAAACTACTACCTCGATGTAAGTATACGAGGTAGCAAACAAAAAAATATTAATTAATTTCAATGCAAAGAGCATCGGCAAATTACACCCTCCATGAGGGATTAAAACTACTTAGCTACGAGTGAGTCTAGATAAACTCATAAAGCAATGTAAACAGCAAGATAGAAAGGCACAAGAAGAACTCTATAAACTTTTCAGTAGAAAATTATTTAGTGTGTGCCTCAAATACTCGCGCAATCAAGTGGAGGCAGAAGACAATCTGCACGATAGCTTTATGGTTATTTTTAACAAAATTGACACCTATAATTTTAAAGGTTCTTTTGAAGGCTGGCTTAAACGAGTTACTGTAAATACCGTGCTCCAAAAATATAGAAAACAAGGCGCTTTTGATGCGCTTCCGAACAATTTAGAAGATGAAGTCTCTGTAGAGGTTACTACCGATAATGTTTCATTGGATTATTTACTGAAACTTATTCAAGAATTACCAGATAGATACCGACTCTCTTTTAATCTATATGTACTAGATGGATATTCTCACAAAGAAATAGCCGAAATACTTGGTATAAGTGAAGGGACATCAAAATCTAATTTAGCACGTGCTAAAATGGCTTTAAGAAATAGGCTTGAAGAAGATAAAAACTACCTCAGGGGAAGCCCACGAGGTATTCAAACAAAAAAAATATAACACATTTAACGTAAAGTGCTAGTGAATAAAGTAAGACGGATTAAAAAAATAAATTCAGTATAAAACACTTTCTTTACAATAATAAAATAAAATACCTATTGGTATTGAAGTTAAAATGAACGACAAAAAAAACATAGAACGCTTATTCCAAGAGAAGTTTAAAGACTTCGATACTGCTCCACCAGAAAATATGTGGGAGCGCATCGATGCTTCTTTGGACAAAAAAGCAAAGCAAGACAGAAAAGTAATTCCTATTTGGTGGAAACTTGGAGGTGCAGCAGCTATTGCATTATTGATTTTATTTGGAGATTTATTTTTTAATTCTTCTGAAAACACTCTTCCTAATTCAAATATTATTACAAACACAGAACAAGAAACTAACAAAGAAAACGGAAAAAATACTCTTGACGAAAATTCTACTATAAAAACCAATGATGCCGTAGCAAATAGCGCTAACAAAACTAGTGAAGAGAAGTTGACGAATAGTGAAAGTAACAATCCTAAAACAGCAATAACAAATACAAATTCTGGAATTGCAGTCCAAAATTCTTCAGATGGAAATACTGCTATAAAAAACCCTAAAAAACCTGACGAAGAATCCAATTTGGTTAAAAATAATTTGGTTGCCACTACAACTCCAGAGAGTAAGAGTGAGAGTGAACAAAATACTGTCAACAAAAACATTATAGAAAAACAGTCGATAGCAGAAAACAATACGAAAGATGAAAGCCCTTCTGAAAAGAAAGATAATAACGAGAAAAAGTCTTTACTAGATGTTGTTGCAGAAATGGAAAAAGAGAAAGAATTGGTAGCTGTTAAGGAACCTAAAAATTCAAGATGGACAGTTAATCCAAATGTTGCTCCTGTTTACTATAATTCTTTAAGTAAAGGATCTCCTATAAACAGCGAATTTTCTTCCAATGCTAAAGAAGGAGTTATAAATATGAGCTACGGAATTAATGTAGCTTATAATGTAAGTAAACGTTTAAGCGTGCGTTCTGGTATTAACAATGTAAACATGGGCTATAGCACCAATGATGTTAATTTTGGCCCAGCTGTTTTTGGAGCCTCACAATCGCTTTCCACTATAGATTTTAAAAGTAGCGAAACCTCATTAAATGTATCTAGTAGCGATAAGTCTCCTTCCTTTAGCCCGAACTCCAATAGTCAGTTTGAAGCTAAGACTGAAAATGTTTCTGAAGGTAGCATGAAGCAAGAGTTTGGATATATTGAAGTTCCAATGGAATTAAAATACCGATTGGTAGATAAACGATTTGGAATTAATATCATTGGTGGGATGAGTTCTTTGTTTTTAACCAGCAATGAAGTTTCTATACAATCCAGCTCTTTAACTACAGAGGTTGGAGAAGCTAATAATTTAAACGACCTAAGTTTTAGTACCAACATTGGAGTTGGTTTGGACTATCAATTATCAAACAAACTACTTTTCAATTTAGAGCCTATGTTTAAATATCAACTAAATACATTTTCAAGAGAAGATGGTGGTTTTTCGCCATATATCTTAGGGGTGTATACAGGACTGAGTTTTAAATTTTAAAAAGTTAAACATAACATTTGACCTTTTTCTAAGCAGCGCCTTTTTGATTGAATTGACGCATGCTTTGAGAATAAACTACCTCGAGGTAAACCTACAAGGTATTCAAAGGAAAATAATTTAATCCATTTTAGAGCCCTTCGGTAAACTCAGTAAAGGCTCAGGGGAAATAAAACCCTGCTTAAAAAATTAAAAATAGTTGGTTAGGTTATTTGCTTAATTGCATTTTACCTAAAGAAAATCCCTTTCCACTTGGAAGGGGATTTTTGTATTTAAGATAAATGATCATAAATAGCCTGCCTAGCATGTAACTTAATCTGAGTAGCATCTGAAGATTTTAAACCATGAGTATTCAAAAATTTCATAACTATAGCGCGTGTTCTTCCAGGAGAGCCGCTAAAGAACTCATATGAAAAGCGTTTTTTATTATCTAAAAACACAACAGGAACAATTGGAATTTGATGTTCAATAGCCAATCTAAATGCTCCTTCCTTAAATTCATCTAAAACAATATTCAAATCGTCTGGAACCCCACCCTCTGGAAAAATACATATACTCAACCCCTGTGTTAATCGGCGTTGTGCACTTTTATACACAGCTGTCCTGCTTTTAGCGGAGCTTCTGTCCACCAAAATACATACACGTTTATAAAAAAATCCGAAAATTGGAATTTTAGCTAGCTCCTTTTTCCCTACAAATACAAATGGATTTTTAGACACTTTTAACATCATTAAAATATCAAGCATGGAGGTATGATTTCCTATAAGCATATAACTTTCTCCCTTTTTTATTTCTTGGTGGCGTTTAATAGAAGGAAACAAAAACATACCATACAGTACAAAATTTGCCCAAATATTTCTTGCAATCCAAAAAAACAAAGGATATAATTTCTCGCTAACAGTAAGTATCAATAGGATTGGAAATAAAATAACAATCGGTATTGACATTAATAAATAAAACCAAACTCTATATAAAAGCTGTAAAAAACTAATTATTATTATTTTCACACGAATACGTTTAAGTCAAATATATTATATAATTATGAAAGAAATTGCTACCTAATAAACTTACGCTTTATCCACAAGCTTTTGTACAGGCAACTACTTTGGATATAAAATACCCTCTAATGAGGATTTTTACGGAATCAAAAATAAACATTTGCAACAAACTGGTTTATACTTTTCGTAAAACATCATACCTTTGTGCGACTGTTTAAAATAGAAAAATGGCAAGAATACTTACAGGAATACAGAGTACAGGAACTCCACATCTAGGAAATTTGTTGGGTGCTATTATCCCAGCGATAAAAATGTCTGAGAAACCAGAAAACGATTCTTTCCTTTTTATTGCAGATATGCATTCATTAACGCAAATTAAGGATGGAGAAACATTAAGAAACAATACATACAATGTTGCTGCGGCTTGGCTTGCATGTGGATTAGATATAAATAGGGTTGTTTTTTACAGACAAAGTGATGTTCCTCAAACTACTGAACTAACTTGGTACTTAAGTTGTTATTTCCCATACCAACGTTTAACATTAGCACATTCTTTTAAGGACAAGGCAGACCGTTTGGATGATGTGAATGCTGGATTATTTAGCTATCCAATGCTAATGGCTGCCGATATTTTGTTGTATGATGCTGAGATTGTTCCTGTTGGAAAAGACCAGATGCAACATATTGAGATTACTCGGGATGTAGCCTCAAGAATGCATACTCAAATTGGAGAAACCTTTGTTATTCCTGAAGGAAAAGTACAAGAAGAAACCATGTATATTCCAGGAACTGATGGGCAGAAAATGAGTAAATCGAGAAATAATTTTATCAATATTTTTCTCCCTGAAAAGCAATTACGCAAACAAGTAATGAGTATTGAAACAGACAGTACTCCATTGGAAGCTCCAAAAGACCCAGATACATGTAAGGTTTTCGGAATTTATAAATTGCTTGCAACGCCAGAACAAATAGTAGATATGCGTCAAAAATATGAAAAAGGCGGTTTTGGTTATGGACATGCAAAACAAGCATTATTCGAATTAATTCTTGATAAATTCTCCACAGAAAGAGAACGCTTCAACTATTATATGGAGAATCTTAATGAAATTGATGACGTATTGGCTGTAGGCGCTGAAAAGGCAAAAAAAGTTGCTAATGATGTCCTTGGAAGAGTACGAAGCAAAATAGGGTATTAAAACTTTTTGAGGGATTAAATTACCTCAAAAAGTTTGCCGGGTAATGGACGCACAACGCCTTTCATTTCCATTGATAAAAGAATAGCCGCTAGTTTATGAACTGGCATCATACAATCCAAAGCAATTACATCTAGTAATTGCTTTTCTTTTTTCTGCAAATAATCATAAATTGTTTGTTCATTACTATCCAACTCTACAAACAATTGTTTCTGAACCGAGGCATTAGAGTCCTCATTAAAATCCCATCCTAATATGTACACTAAATCGGCTGCTGAGGTTAACATATGCGCTTGCTGACTTTTAAGTAAGTTATTACACCCTTCACTATATTTATCGGTGCTGCGACCAGGAAAAGTAAAAACTTCTCGATTATAAGAAATTGCAATATCTGCAGTTACCAAACTCCCACCCTTACTAGCAGATTCTACCACAACAGTAACATCTGCCATTCCAGCGATGATACGATTCCTTTTTAAAAAATTATTTCGCTCCGGCCCCTCATCACTCCAGAAATCTGTTATAAAACCTCCATTTTGCATTATGGAATCCACGTATTTAGCATGAGATTTGGGATATACCTGATTTAATCCATGCGCTAAACAACCAATAGTTTGTAATTCATTTTTAATAGCAGCATTATGGGCACAGATATCTACACCATAAGCAAAACCACTAAGAATGATTGGATCGAATGGCGTTATTTCCTCAATAAATTTTTCACAAGCAGCAATTCCATACGATGTTATTTGACGAGTTCCCACCACACTTATAATTTTCTGATGCTGCTTTCTCAAATTAATATTTCCCCTACTAAAAATAAGAATAGGACCATCTATACAATGTTTTAGGTTTCTAGGGTACTCTTCTTCTTCATAAGAAACCACATCATAATTATGGTCTCGTATAAATTGAAGCTCCTTCTCAGCATCAATTAAATTGTTTTTATTGTTAAGCATACTCAAAATATGCGCTCCAATACCATCAATTTTAAGAAGGTTATTTCGCTTTTCTTTAAAAACTTCTTCAGCGCTACCACAATGTTTTATGAGCTTTTTGGCAGTTATATCCCCTATTTTGGACGCTCTGTGAATTGTTAATAAAAAAAGAAGCTCTTTATCCGTCATTTAAACATGTGATTTTCAGCAATAAAAGTACAGAAAAAATTCTACTGTTGATAAAAACTGAAAAAGTATTTTCAAATCAATTCGATTTTTTTACATCTTTGCTTTATGCGAATAGAAAATTACATAAGCGATTTATTATACCGATATGAATGCGTAACTGTACCTGGGTTTGGTTCATTTATTACACAGTATCAACCTGCAAAAGTGCATCATAATACAAATGCTTTCTATCCGCCATCAAAATCTATTGCCTTTAACGAGCAATTAAAATCTAATGACGGACTTCTAACAAAGTACATTGCAGAAGCGCAAAATATTAGTTATGAAGAAGCATCAACTAGGATTGAAGCTACCGTTCTAAGCTGGAGAAAATCTTTAATTTCAAAAGAAAAAATAGCCCTTAAAAATATTGGAGATCTTTGGTGGAGCGAAGATGAAAAAGTTCTTTTCCAACCTTCATACCATTTAAACTATTTAACTTCTTCATTTGGACTATCTTCTTTCGTATCTCCTTCCATCACAAGAGAGGAATTGAAGAAAGAAGTAGAAACATTAGAAGAAAAAGCTCCAATAGCATTTACTCCTGAACGTAGGAAAAATCGTTCTTACTTAAAATATGCTGCTGTATTTTTACTTGCCTTATCCGCTGGAACTATCGGTTATAAACTTGTTGATATTCAGAAAGAAAATCAAATTCAAGTAGCGCAACAAGAAGCACAAAAGCAAATTGAAAACGATATTCAAAAAGCTACATTTTTTGATACAACTCCTTTGGAGATCCCTTCAATTACTTTGAAAGTAGAGAAACAACCTCTTAAATATCATATTATAGCAGGTGCTTTTAGAGTTGAAGAAAATGCGGATAAAAAGGTAGATCAGCTTAAAGAAAGAGGATATGAGGCTGAACGGATTGGGGAAAATAAATATGGCTTACACCAAGTTACATACGCTAGTTTTGCTGAAGTTCCTGAAGCTTTAGATTTTTTACGAAAAGTAAAAAGTGAAGAGTCCAAAGAAGCTTGGCTTTTAGTAGATGAAAATATAGAAGACTAAAAAATTATAAAAATAAAAAAAGGGTTTTGAAATATTTCAAAGCCCTTTTCTTTTACATAACCAAACTACTAACTCAAACTATAATTTAAACCCAATACCAATTCCCGCAATAAATGGGTTAATATCTACCTCTGCGTTTACTACAGCTCCCAAAGCCGAAGTTGCATCTACTTCTACATCGGTACTTAAAAACAAGTACTTGGCATCAATATTAATAAACCAACGCTTGCTTATGTCAAAATCAATACCAAACTGCATTGCTGGAGAAAAGCTATTTTCATAATCAACATTATCGGCTATTGGACCATTAGCTGCATTATAAAAAATAGTATAATTAAAACCGGCTCCTACATATGGACGTACATTTTCTTCTACATTCCAATGGTATTGAAGTGTTAAAGTTGGTGGAAGTAACCACACATCTCCTAAATCTAAATTGCCTACAGCTGTATTAATTGCTTTGACATCATGATTGGTTGTTCCTAAAATTAATTCAGCTGCAATATTTTTAGTAAAGTAATATGTAAAATCTAACTCTGGCATAAAAGACTTACTTATAGCTGCATCACCTCCAATTAAACCAATATTTGCACTTTCATCAGGAGTTACTAATATCCCACGCAATCTTACTTGCCATTTATGAAAATCGTTATAATACAACTTCTCTTCACTCTCTTGCGCACATACAATACCAGATGCAAGCACCCCAAATACCATACTTAAAAATAATTTTCTCATTGTTTGAATATTTATAAATTTATGTGGTAAAATTATTACAACTCCTAAAAAATATTAATGACATAAATCATATCATCAGAAAAAATTCTTATGTGTACTTTAAAGTATTAATGTATTTTTATACAACTACTAACATCAAAAACAAATAAAAATGAAACAACTATTCAACTTAATAGTACTATTATTAACCGTCACACTATCCGCACAAGGAACCAAAAAACATTCCTTTTCAGTTGAAAAAGATATCCTATGGGCTAGTCCAAAAGGATATGATTTAACAATGGATATTTACACCCCTAATACAGAAAAGGCTACATATCCTGTGCTAATTATCTACCATGGCGGTGGATGGCTTATTAACAACAAATCTATTATGGATGAAATGTCTCAATACATTGCTTCTCATAGCGAATATGTGGTTTGTAATGTTAATTACCGTTTACTTACCGCAAATAATAATACCACCAACATGAATGAAATTATTGAAGATGCTCTGGGCGCTGTACTTTGGACTAAGGAGAATATTTCCAAATACAAAGGGAATCCAAATGCAATTGCGGTAACTGGCGATAGTGCTGGCGGACATTTGGCAGCAATGGTTGTAAATGCAAAAGATAATATTTCTGAAACAGGATTTGAGGCAGGAAGATTAAGTTTTACACCTTCTTATTTACCTCCAAATAAAACTCTTGAAGAGCTTAAAACTTCCGATGCCTTAGCTGTTCAAGCAGCTGTATTAAGTTACCCAGCAGTAGATATATACGCTGCCGCATTGGGAGACGGTGTTAATGGCTTTGAAAGTAGCAGTAATTTCTTTTGGCAAATGGGCGAGGCTGAGGCAAGAGGAATTTTTGGAAAAGATATTAACGTAAAAGACAATCCTAATTATTACAAAATTTGCTCTCCAATATACACCATACCCAAGAAAAACGACCGAAAGCTTCCTCCTCAATTTTGCCATGTAGGCTCTAAAGATCAAACTACCACCCCTGAATCTATTAAAGCATATGTAGCTAAATTGGAAGAAAACGGACAATCAGTAGAATATTGGGTTTACGAAGGTAGAAATCACGCTTATTTAGATTCTGGAAGTAATGAGTTTTTAGGAAATTCTTTTGAAAAGGATGCCATTGAGCCTATCCATAAAATTATAAACTTTTTAGACAAGGTATTTTATCCATAATAAGTACAGAAGAACTTTATTAAAACAATTTTCATATTGTGGTATTTGCTGATATCTTTGCATAAAATTTAAACAATGCAAGCAAAAACACCTAGTGAATCTAGAACCGTAATGACCGACCTTGTTTTACCTAGTGAAACAAACCCGTTAAATAATTTATTTGGTGGTGAATTATTAGCTAGAATGGACAGAGCGGCAAGTATTTCTGCAAGAAGGCATTCGCGTAGGGTTACTGTTACTGCCTCTGTAAACCACGTAGCTTTTAATCGCGCTATTCCACTTGGAAGTGTTGTAACTGTAGAAGCATCTGTCTCAAGAGCTTTTAATAGCTCTATGGAAATATATATTGATGTTTGGATTGAAGACCGAGAAAACGGACATAAAAGCAAAGCAAATGAAGCTATTTATACTTTTGTAGCGGTAGACGATACAGGAAAGCCAGTTACCGTTCCTCCTATTTCTCCAGAATCAAAACTAGAAAAAGAACGTTATGAAGCCGCTCTAAGAAGAAAACAATTGAGTTTAGTGCTTGCAGGAAAAATGAAACCTAATGAAGCAACAGAGCTTAAAGCACTGTTTACAGAATAACTTCTTATACTAAAAAATGCTTTGATAAAATTCATCAAAGCATTTTTTATATTGTTTACGCATTAAAACTAAATCACACGTTCTACATTCTATAAATCCAATTTGCTGGATTATCGGTGTGATTGTTATCATAAATCATAAATTTCAATACTGTTTCATTATTACTTGGGCTAGTAAAAACTTCTCCTATTTCTTGTTTGGTAACTACATTATCTCCTTCTTTTACATATACCTTTCCAAGATTGTTATATACAGAAATATAATTACCATGCTGAATTAAAACCGCCTTATTTCCTCCTTTTATTGCTTGTACTGCTAATACTTTTCCTCGGTAAATTGCACGTGCTTTAGAACCTGCTTCCGTTGCAATTCTAACCCCATTACTTTGTATAGTAACAGATTTTACAATAGGATGCGGTTGTTTTCCATAACGCATTTTTAAAACCCCTTTTTCAACCGGCCAAGGCAGTTTTCCTTTATTGGCTTTAAAATCTGTATCCACCAATTTGGCTTCGGCAGTTAAAGCAAAATTGGAAGATTTTGTAGCGCTTTCTCTGGTTTCCTTAGTAGTTTCCTTATTTGCAGCATTAGCTTTGGCAATTGCCTCTCTAATTAAATTATCTATTTGCCTATCAATTTCATCGGCTTGACTTTGTTTTTTGCGGATTTGAGAAGCATACTCACTTTCTTTCTCCTTAATACTTGCAATAAGTCCTTTTTGCGAATTTAATTCTCTTTCTAAAGTAGTTTGCTCTTTTTTATTTTCAGCAATTAAAGTTTCTTTTTCTTCGCGCTGTACCACCAAACCATTATTTAAATCTTGTAGTTCTTTAGTTTTAGACTGAATTTCATCGGCTTGTTCCTTTCGGTAATTCGTATACTGTTTCATATACTGAAGTCGTTTATAAGCCTGAAAAAAATCTTCAGAAGACAATAAAAACATCAATCTACTTTGCTGCGATTTGTTTTTATAAGATTTGCGAATCATTTCAGCATAATCGCTTTTTAATTCTTTTAAATCGTCTCGAAGTTTAGAGATTTTATTAATGTTATTATTTATCTGGCGACTAATAAGACTTGCTTGCTGATTGGTGACTTTTATAAGCTCTTTACGGATTTTTATTTTATGATCTAAATCTTCCACATCTTCCAAAACACTTGTTTTTTCTTGACGTTTTTGAGAAAGCAAGGTATTGAATTGTTGAATCTCTTCTTGTAAACGCGATTTACGTGCTTCTAATTCCTTTTGCTCATCACTTTGAGAATAGAGGGAGCCAAACGACATAAAAGCAATTAAAACGGCTGAAAATAAAAAATTCCGCTGACTCATATTATTTAATTTCTACTTGTTTAAATCCGCTTGGAATACTGTAAGGAAAAGAAACATCTCGGTTAAATTCAACACTATTGTATTCAATTTCAATTCTATTTTTATGCTCCTTATCTACCGCATTTATTTCAATCTCATTTGGTAAAATTTTACCATCTACCGTTTGGTAATTTTTATAATCTATGCTCAATAAACGATTTTTTGATGGTTGTGATATTTGCTGTAATGACATTTTAAAATACGTAGGCTCCAACAAAAATAGGGTTTTAAATAATTCTGATTGCTTTTCTGGCTTTAACTGATATTTATTTGCAACCGAAGAGGCATAATAAGGCTCTTTATTTAAGTCGAAAACTGCTTGTCCCAATAATAAGTTTTGTACCATCTCAAAATTTAATTCGGTTCCCAAAAGCTTATTTAAGTAAGAAAAATCACCATCAAAATAAGTATTGTCAAGTTTATTATAAAATGAAACTCGTGTTGGCGTAATTAAAACTTTAACCACAGAAAGTGTAGCGCTCATCCAAATAGCCTCATCTTTCTTCATTCTAATACTTACAGTAGTCCCTTGAGAGTTCTCCCCATCGGAATAATCAATTTTAATTCTTCCTGTAAGCGTTTCAAAATCCAATTCATTTTTATAATGATTCCCAATAATGCTTTTTGCTGAAAGGTTGCTTTTCAACTCTCCAACTCCAAGTACATTTTTAGAACCACAAGAAGTAGCAAAAAGTAAGATTGTTGTAAAAATAGTTACAGAAGTCTTTCTTATTATATTCATTTAAATCTTTTACTTATTAATTATTGGAATTTATTTTTTGCTGATATTCTTTGGCTTTCTCTACATTATTTAATCCATTATAAGCAAACACCAATTCATTATAAATATTGTTTTCAAGCTGTTTATTGTCAAGCAAATACCCTAAGCCTTCTTCTAAAACATTTTTTGCCATTTCAAATTTCTGAAGCTTATTTAGAGCTACCCCTTTTAAATAATAGAATTCTGGTTGGGTTGGATAATTATCTAAAGCTTCACTACTCACAATAAGCATTTCATTAAAGTCGGTACGCTGCTTTTGTTTTAATATTTGCTTTTTATAATCTTCAATTGGGTTATTTATAGAAACAGATTTCGATTCTGCTGCTGTATAATTATCTGCTAAAGCATTTATATTATTCAGCATTACAACTTTAGATTTTCGTTGAACAACCTCAGATCTACTTATTCCTTGAGCTTCCATTTGATCTAAAAGCCCCATTGCTTTTTCGTAATCTTTGTTTTCAATATATAAATCAACCAAAACTATTTTATAGTTAGAATTCTGTTCTGCCAATGTTGATGCAACTTCAATTGCTTTTTCAATATTTTGCTGGTTTTTATAACAATCTAACAATGCGTCCAAATACCATTTATTTGCAGCATCTTTTGAAATTGCCTTTTCAAAGTACGGTTGTGCTTCTACATATTTATGTTGATACATATAATTTAAGCCCAACTCATAATCTATAACCTCATTTTCTGGCTCCAGCAATTTACATTCCAACAATGCGGTAATTGCTTTGTCGTAATTTTCAATTCCCTTTTGCTTAAGAGATTCGTAAAAAAACTCTTGGAAAGCATCCTCATTTGCCTGATGAGAAATATCTGCATTCGTTTCTTGGGCGTTAACAAACATTGCAGTTGTAAAAACCACTAGCATTATTGTTTTAATACACCCTTTTCTTATCATAATTCTACGAGTTAAGAAAGTAAACTACCTTAGCACAAGCCTTAAAGCATTTAAATCTGGACTATCAAGTACAACTTTGAACTTTTTAACTTTCAACTTACTCTAATACCGAATAATCTCCAATACTTACATCGGTAAACTTTCCATCAAATTTTGCAAAATTTCCAATCATAGCATTCTCTAAATTAGCGTTTTTAATTACAGCCTGCGTCTGAATTAAGCTATTTTTTATTGTTGAATTTTCTACAACAGTATCATTCCCTAATGAAACATTTGGCCCAACAGTTGCATTTTTAAGTACTACATTTTCTCCAATATAGCATGGCTCAATAATGGTAGAATTTTCATTTTTTACTGAAGAAGATACCAAATCTTCTTTATCTGCTTGCAAAAACTGAAGCATTCTTCCGTTGGTTTCCACAGTAACATTTTTATTTCCGCAGTCCATCCATTCATCCACTTTTCCTGGAACAAACTTCTTTCCTTGCGCCATCATAGCTTTGATACCGTCGTTAATTTGGTATTCTCCACCGTGAATAATATTAGCATCCAACACTTTTTGTAATTCAGCCTTAAGTGCTTCCCCATGTTTAAAATAATAAATTCCGATAACAGCCAAATCCGACACAAACTCTTGGGGTTTCTCTACCAATCCAGAAATATTCTTTTCTTCATTCAATTCAACTACACCAAATGCTTCTGGTCTATCTACTTGTTTTACCCAAATAACACTATCTGCCGTTTTATCTAAATTGAAATCGGCTTTAAAAAGTGTATCAGCATAGGCAATTACACAAGGGCCAGAAAGCGATTCTTGGGCACACATAATAGCATGGCCAGTTCCTAAAGGCTTATCTTGATAATAAATAGTTCCTTTAGCATTTAAACTTGCTGCAATTTCGTTTAATTTAGCTTCTATCTCAGCTCCAAAATCGTCTTTAATAATAAAAGCAATTTCTTCAATTTCCTGATCCAGTACTTTTGCAATATCTTCTACCAAACGCTGAACAATAGGTTTTCCAGCAATTGGAATTAATGGTTTTGGAATTGTTAATGTATGTGGTCTAAGTCTGGATCCTCGTCCAGCCATTGGAACAATTATTTTCATATGTTATGCCCGACAACTCGGGGTATTTATTTTAAATTAAACTTTACTAATCTAGGAAGTCAAAAATTATTTCACCCCAGTACTTCCAAAACCGCCTTCGCCACGTTTTGTTTCTGAAAGAATTTCTACTTCTTCCCAACTAATATGTTCGTGTTTTGCAATAACTAATTGTGCAATACGCTCTCCATTTTCTACTGTAAAATCCTCATTAGAAAGATTTATTAGGATAACGCCAATTTCTCCTCTATAGTCTGCATCTATAGTTCCAGGAGCATTTAATACGGTAATTCCTTTTTTTGCAGCCAAACCACTTCTTGGGCGTACTTGCGCTTCGGAACCTATTGGAAGCTCAATAAACAAACCCGTTTTAACTATGGTACGTTCTAAGGGTTTTAACACTATTGGAGCATCTATATTTGCACGAATATCCATCCCCGCAGAGGTTATAGTTTCGTAATTTGGTAATTGATGTGTTGATTTATTTACAATTTTTACTGTCATTATTTAGTCTTTTTAATCGAAATTGATTTCATCATTTTCTTAAGTTCTTTATTCTCCAATCTATATATCAAGGTCAAAAATACTAAAAGTAAGAGTGTTCCTATAATTAGATTTCTATCGAATACATAAAAAGATAGAAATACAAAAAGAATGGACACTCCTAGGTAGCTTCCAATTTTCTTTAGATTATAAGGAATTGGATGGTTTTTTTGTCCGAAATAATAAGAAAAAAGCATCATGCTTCCGTAGGCTATCAAAGTAGCAATAGCAGAGCCTTTGTAAGTTATAACAGGAATTAATATAAAATTAATAATAAGTGTTATAAATGCTCCAAATACAGAAATATACGCTCCAAAAATAGTCCGGTCGGTAATTTTATACCAAACGGAAAGGTTATGATAAATTCCTAGGCATAAGTTTGCCAGCAAAATAAAAGGTACTACCCAAAGTGCTTCCCAATAAGCTTCGTTATGAATTAATAATCGTTTAAAAATATCAGCATATACAACTACAAACAAAAAGATAAACGAACCAAATATTGTAAAATACAGCGTGGTATCTGCATAGATTTCCTTAGCATTCTTTTTATTGGCATTACTGAAAAAAAATGGCTCAACTCCCAATTTAAAAGCAGTTACAAACAAGGTCATAAACGCACCCAGTTTATAACATGCTGCATAAATCCCAACAGTTTCTTCAGCAATATTTTCAGGAAGTATATATTTTAACATTAATCTATCAAACCCTTCATTTACAGAAAATGCAATTCCGGATATAAGCACAGGAAGTGCATAGCGAAACATTCGTTTCCAAAGGTAAAAATCGAGTCGTAACCTAATTCTAAAATATAGAGGAAGGATAAATATCAACCCAAAAAAACTAGCTATTAGATTAGAAATAAAAATATAATGAACCTTATTTTCAAAGACAAAGAAATTTAAATTAGAGGCTTCATTTCTAGAAATTAACCATGGTAAGCCTAAAAAGAAAAATAAATTTAAGCCTAAGTTAATTACTACGGTTGCTATTTTTATAAATGAATATTTTAATGGCATTTCTTGGTTTCTAAGCCAAGCAAAAGGAATAACGCAAAGCGCATCAAAAAAGAGAATGAGAATACCGTATAAAATAAATTCAGGCTTGAACTCTAAAAAAGATGCAATGTTATCTTTTAATAGGTATGAAATAATAAGAAATAGACCAGAAGAAATAAAAATAGACGTAAGCGCAGTAGATTGCACTTCAGACTTTCGTTCACTTTTATTCATAAACCTAAAAAAGGCTGTCTCCATTCCATAGGAAAGCAATACATTTCCTAATATTAAATAAACGTATAACGAAGCATAGATTCCATAATCTTCCGTTGCAAGTTTATCGGTATAAATAGGTGTTAGAATAAAGCTCAACAACCTTGGTAAAACCGTAGCTAGACCGTAAATAAAAGTATGCTTAAATAATTTTTTTAAAGCTCCCAATAACGAATTATATTAAAGTGCTAAAAGTATCGATTTATAAAGACTCAACAAAACAAGGGATTAGTTTTTTAATGGCGGAACTTCTCTATAATGTATGGAAGTTGACTGCTCAATCTCAGAAATTTTATAATAGTTTACTTTTCCATTAACGGTATAACTCACAATAGCTTCCCCTTCTTCCAATTCAAAAGGCATAATTGCTTTTACTTGAGGCGGCTTATTTCCGAACTCCTTTTTTGGGTCGGCATGCATAATTATATCCTGAGGCTGTTTATTAAAAGAATAGCGTGCTATGTAGACTAAATAATTGTCTTTTTTAATTCTTTCCAACTTTACAACCTTGTTTTGGTAATATAAGCTATCTAATTCAGCCCCATTCTCATTTTCTACTGGAAGATATACGTTAACTCCATTAGCTTCTTTATTAGCTCCTGCAGTCCAAGGCTCACTTTTTACTTCCCCTAAAACAAAAGGAGGATTATCTACTAGCTTTTGTGAACTTCCACATTGCGAAAACCCCATAATAATAACTGTTCCTAAGATTATATTTAATAACCGCATCATACTAATTAATTTTATTTAAGAACTTTTTAAATCAGTTCGATATAAATATACGATTTCAAAATTGATGCCAGATTACTCTTGGAAATATATTTGTTCTCTTTTATCTATTGTTTATCGCTTTTGAAAAAGTTATATTAGACCAAAATTTGATTTGTTATGTCTTCTTTTCTAAAAATCGTCTTTTTATTGATTAGTTTACATGGATTTTCTCATAATAACCTTATTAATACAGAGCACTTACCACAAAACTCCATAGGTTACATAACCATTGGCAATGATACTATTCATTATAAAAAGAGTGACGAGTTTAGTACACTATATTCTATTGATAATGATACACAAATAACATGGCAAAAGTTTGATAATTATGTCAATAGTATTGAAAATCAAGTAAAAATTACAAACTATGATTTTTTAAAAGAGGCAAATAATTACACCAAAGATTCTACAAAAATATTGTTGGTAAAACTTTTCAGCATTAAAACACTTAATGAAAAAAAATTGCTCGATGATGATATTCTTGATAATCAGACTTATTATGCTGATCTATTACAAAAATTAAAAAGCAGCGATTTAGATCCTTCCTATTATCTTTTTCTGGAACGAAGATTTAATTCACTTCAGCTAAAAGACAAGGAAAAGAATTACGCCCTCAGTATAGGTTTTAATATTTTAGCTATTGTATTAATTATTGGTATGGGTTATAGAATCTGCCAACTTCGATTTAGCGTAAAAAAAAGTGAAAATCCATCATTAAGCAAGCAAGAGGAAACGATAAAGAATTTAATTATCAGTGGAAAAAGTAATAAAGAAATTGCTAGTGAACTCTACATTAGTTTGAGTACTGTAAAAACGCATATTACTAGTATTTACAGTAAATTGAATGTATCTGGACGGAAAGAATTGCTTGCTATAAATTAACTCATACCAGTACTAGTCCTTAATCAAGACCTTGAAAAGTCGAATTTTAATTTCATTCTGTATTCATTTGTCTGCAACGACAAAAATTATTGAATGAAGTCATTAAAATTTATCTTTTTATTGTTTTGTAGCGTCTCATCATTTGCTCAACAATACTATACTTTATCAGGGACGATTAACGATCAAGGCGGAAATAAAATTACTAGCGGAAGTGTTTTCCTTCAGCAGAAAAATAATACTAAACTATATAGCATTATAGAAAACGGAACGTTTCATTTTAACTCGATTCCGTCGGCAACATACATTGTATCGGTAGAATTACTTGGTTATGAAAACTATCAAAAAGAACTATCAATTAATGATGACACCAATATTGAAATCACTTTAAAGGAAAGTACCACTAATCTTGACGAGGTTGTGCTTACCGGACATAAAAAAACAATTACCCAAAAAAACGGAACTGTTAAAGCCATTATTGAAGGAACTCCTTTAAGCACACTCCCTGAGGCTGTTGATGTATTGGCAAAGCTTCCTAAAATTCAATTAAGTGCCGATAAGGAATCTATTTCGGTTGTTGGAAAGGGAACTCCCTTAATTTATGTTGGAAATAGACGTATTTCGTTAACCGAACTAAATGCCATTCCTGTTGATGCTATTAAAAGTGTTGAATTATTACAAAACCCCTCTGTTAAATACGAAGCAGAAGGACAAAGTGTTATTCTTATTACAACTAAGAACTCTGGCGAGGATGGGATAAAGTCTTCTGTTTCTGAAATTTCTTCTTTTAAACGTAGGTTCAATAATTATCTGAGCATAAATTCAGCTTATAAAAAAGGGAAGTTCGAACTGCAAGGCAATTTCGGTTATAATCAATTAAAACATTGGGAGAGTAATAGCTCTACTTTTAATGTAGATGATAAAACTTCTAGTTATTTAGCTGTTTCAACGGGTCCACGACTACAAATTCCATTAGGACTGGGTGCTTTTTATCAATGGAGTGAAGATACCTACATAGCTATCAATACAAACTATCAGGTTTTTAGAGACTTTGCTCCTATACATACTGTTTCCTCAATACAAGAAAATGATGAGAAAACAATGAGTAGAACCAGTAATGATAGTCAGGAAAATCGTGATTTTATAACTTCTAATCTTAGTCTAAATAAAGGATTAAAACATATTAATGGGAACTTATTTATAGGTATTCAATATTCAAAACGCAAAAAAGACTTAGAAAGCAATATCTTTAATGCTACGGACAATTCAACACCTGAATTTTACCAGTATAGAGATCAACAAACAGCTATTGAAGTTTTTAATAGTCGAATTGATTTTGAAAAAAAATTGTTTGATTCCTTGACATGGCAACTTGGTGGCAACATAACCAAAGGAACAACAAACGCTTTTTCCCATTTTAAGCTAAAAGATTCGGCTTCTGAAACAACAGATTATATTTACAAGGAAGACAATTATGCTTCTTATTCGCAAATAGCTGGGAGTTTCGATAGATTAGAATTTTCCGCAGGTTTAAGAATGGAATCTAATTTAATTAAAGCGGGTTATAAAGAAGCTGAAAACTTTAATATTAATCGTGAGCAGCTACGATTTTTTCCTAAAACGACTGTTTCTTATGCTATCAGTGAGAAAGACAAACTCATCTTTAATTATGCAAAAACCATCCACAGACCTCTTTATTCTCAGACTAATGCAATATCAGTTTTTTTAAATCCGTTTTTAGAATTTTCCAACAACATTAATTTACAAGCTTCTATTAAAGATGAAGTCTCCATTCGGTTTGAAAAAAGTAATAAGTCTATTGCTTTGATTTATTCTTCTGAAAAAAATCCTGTTTATTATAGCATTTTTCAAAATGAAAATAATTCTCAACTGATTATGTCTCCTACAAATTTTAATAAAGAGATTAATTATCAAATAGAATTAACTTATCCAATGCAATACAAATTTTGGGAATCCATGAACACCATTTTGGTAGCGTTAACCAAAGTTACAGATACCACAGCAGACATTCAAAAACCAACTCCTTACCTTTATTATTATTCTAATCACACCTTTAATTTGCCCAATTCATTTACCTTGGGGTGTAACTTTTGGGGTGTTACAAGTAGAAATGAAGGTGTTTTTAATCGAAATGCCCTCTTTAGCTTGGGAATATTTGCAAGTAAAGCAATAAAACAACATCTAACATTTACCATTAATTTTAATGATATTTTTAAAGGACTGACTTACGAAGAGCTATACAATATAAATAACATCGACTCTAAGACCTTTTATTATGCTGATGCTCATGAAGTATCAATCTCCTTAAAATACAGCTTTGGTGCGCTTAAAAAAGCAGCTTTTAAAAATAGAACTGTTGATGAAAATATCAATAGAATTAATTAAAATAAGAACCCCCAAAGATGTATAACCTTTGGGGGGTTGAATAAAATTATCTTTCAATTCTAGCTTTATACCAATTATTTACTATCCCTGAACGTTTTTCATCATAATTCCTTGAAGCTTTTGCTGTAAAGCTTGATCCGCCTGTATAGCTGCTCCTAAAGCTTGATAACGGTCTAAAGACAAGCCGCTATCTTCTATAATAGTTTTCATTTTAGCCTCAAACTCAGGCTGTAATTTTTCTAATTTAGCAATAGCTGCCTTATGCATTGCTATTTCTTCTTCTGAAGCTTCTATTTCCGTATTAGGATCCATAGATGCCTTATGTAATTCATTAAAACGATCTAACTCTAAACCTTCCTCTTCTATAGTTTTTGCCATTACTTGTTGTGCTTGCTGATTCTCCTTTTGCATTGCCATGTAAGCATCTGCAAATTGTTGAAGTTCTGCATCAGAAACATTCTCTGCTTTTGCTGGAGTTACAGAAGGTTGTGCTTGCGCAAACATATTTACACTTCCTAAAATGGCTACGAATATGAGTGCTATTTTTAATCTTTTTACTGTTAACATGTGATTTCTTTTTTATTATACTAAGCGGCAAGATTAAATAATTATAGAGAACTCAAAAATAAACAAGGAATAAACTTCAGAAGTTCACAAAGGTTTAACAGAATTTGGGTTAAAAACGAGGAAAAACAATCAAAAACACAAGATTAACCAAAGAAAATCATTTTTATAAACAAAAAGAGGCTCTCTAAAAAGTATCCAAACTCTAAATGTCATCCTGAACTTGTTGAAGGATTATTTTGAGTGTTAGTTGTTTAAACTTCGACAAGCTCAGTTTTAAAAACGACAAGCTCCTTTGACAACTACAAATTACTTTTTAGAGAGCCGCTTAAGATATATTTTCTGTATTTAAAGCGCTCGCGAATTGTTCAACGCTTACAATCTTTTTGAAAACTTGACTCCGCTATCGCTACGCCTAATTGTTCAACGCTTCCGATTGGGTTCAATTTGCTCCCGTTGGTCGCTAATTGTTCAATGCCTCGGCAAGTTTGAAAATTTGACTCCGCTATCGCTACGTCTAATTGTTCAACGCTTCCGATCTTTTTGAAAATTTGACTCCGCTATCGCTACGTCTAATTGTTCAACGCTTCCGCTCCACCAACAATTTCTAAAATTTCGTTGGTGATGGCTGCTTGACGTGCTTTATTATATGTAAGCGTTAATTCTGCTTTTAAATCGGCTGCGTTGTCGGTTGCTTTGTGCATTGCCGTCATACGTGCTCCGTGCTCAGAAGCAAAAGAATCGCGAATAGCTTTATACAATTGTGTTTTTAATGACTTCGGAATTAATGTCTCAATAATTTCCTCTTTTGAAGGCTCAAAAATATAATCGGCTGAAGAACTTACTTCTTCGCTTTCAATAGGTTTTATTGGCAAGAAATCTTCTGTCTTAACAATCTGTGTAGCTGCATTTTTGAAATGATTGTAAACTAAAACAATCTTATCATACGCTCCTTCTTTATAAAGTGTCATTAATCTTTCAGCAATATCAGAGACATTATCAAAAGTAAGATCGTCGTACACTTCATTATTATTATGAGTAACGTAATGGTTCTTTTTAAGAATATCGTTTCCTTTCTTACCTATAGTTACAAAACTTACTTTTTTGCCTGCATAAGTACTCTCTGCAAGTTTATTAGAAGCTTTTATAACATTGGTATTAAAGGCTCCACACAAACCTCTATTGGAAGTTATTGCAACAACAAGCACACTTTTTACGTCTCTTTGTTCTGCAAAAACACTTCCTGCATCACCATCTAGCGTTGCACTAAGGCTTTGTAAAAGCTCGGTAAGTTTATCGGAATATGGACGCATTGCTGTGATAGCATCTTGCGCTTTTTTCAACTTTGCAGCCGATACCATTTTCATGGCACTAGTAATCTGCATGGTTGAACCAACCGATGTAATTCTACTACGTATCTCTTTTAAATTTGCCATTTTAGCCTCTCCTAAATCCTCTCCAAGGGAGAGGACTTGTTCTATTTTAAAAATTAATATGTAACCTAATCTTCTCCCCTTAGAGGAGACCGAGTGGGGCTTTTACCCTTTATATTTTGCTGAAACTTCTTTTGCTACTTCAGAAAGTGTATCGGTTACTTCGTCGGTAAGTTTCCCTGCTTTCAATGTATCCAATGTACCTCTATGCTTAGCATTTAAGAACTCAAGAAAATCTCTTTCGAACTCTTTAACTTTCTCTACAGGAACGTCTTTTAAAAGATTTTTAGAACCTGCATAGATAATTGCAATCTGATCTTCAACTGTATAAGGATCGTTTTGTGCTTGCTTAAGAATCTCTACGTTTCTTTTACCTTTACTAATAACATTCATTGTTGCAGCATCTAGGTCTGAACCAAACTTAGCAAACGCTTCTAATTCGCGGAACTGAGCTTGATCTAGTTTTAATGTACCTGCAACTTTCTTCATCGATTTAATCTGTGCGTTACCTCCAACACGAGATACAGAAATACCTACGTTAATTGCTGGACGAACTCCTGAGTTAAATAAATCTGATTCTAAGAAAATCTGACCATCTGTAATCGAAATTACGTTTGTTGGGATATATGCCGAAACGTCTCCCGCTTGTGTTTCAATAATTGGTAATGCTGTTAAAGAACCGCCACCTTTTACAATTGGTTTTAATGATTCTGGAAGGTCGTTCATTTCTTTTGCAATATTGTCATCAGCAATAACCTTTGCAGCACGCTCTAATAATCTAGAGTGCAAGAAGAAAACGTCTCCAGGATATGCTTCACGTCCTGGTGGACGACGAAGTAATAATGATACCTCACGATACGCAACTGCTTGTTTTGATAAATCATCATAAATAATCAAAGCAGGGCGACCAGTATCTCTAAAATACTCTCCGATTGCAGCACCAGCAAATGGAGCATAAACCTGCATTGGAGCAGGATCTGATGCATTTGCAGCAACAATTACTGTATAAGCTAAAGCGCCTTTATCTTCTAAAGTCTTAGCAATTCCAGCTACTGTAGATGCTTTTTGTCCGATAGCAACATATATACAAAATACTGGTTCTCCAGCATCATAAAATTCTTTCTGATTGATAATGGTATCAATACAAACTGTTGTTTTACCAGTTTGACGGTCGCCAATAACTAACTCACGTTGCCCTCTACCTACAGGAATCATCGCATCGATAGATTTAATACCTGTTTGTAATGGTTCTGTTACTGGTTGACGGAAGATAACTCCAGGAGCTTTACGCTCTAAAGGCATCTCATAAAGATCTCCACCAATTGGACCTTTACCATCAATAGGGTTTCCTAATGTATCAACTACACGACCTACCATTTCTTCACCTACTTTAATAGATGCGATACGCTGTGTACGTTTTACAGTATCCCCTTCTCTAATTTGTTTGGAATGACCTAAAAGTACAACACCAACATTGTCTTCTTCTAAGTTAAGTACGATCCCTTCTAAGCCAGATTCAAATTGAACTAACTCTCCGTATTGTGCATTCGACAATCCGTAAACTCGGGCAATACCATCTCCTATTTGAAGTACAGTTCCCACTTCGTCTAATGAAGCTTTCGCTTCAAATCCTGATAGTTGCTTTTTTAATATTGCTGATACCTCAGCCGCTTTAACTTCAGCCATCTTATTTAGTGTTTAGATTTTAGATGCTTTAAAATTAAAACATCCTACCTTTTATTTTATTATTTAAGAAACGTATGTGTTGTTATGTAAATCTCTTTTGAGATTATTTAATTGATTGGCAATACTTGCGTTATACTGTAGATCTCCTACACGTAATATAAATCCGCCTATAATGCTTTCGTCAATTTTATTTTCAATGGTTGCATTGTTTCCAGTAAGCTCTTTTACTTTTGCCAATACTTTTTTCTCTAATTCTTCAGACAAAGGAACTGCTGTTGTTACTATTGCAAGCTCTTCTCCTCTTAATTTATCGTGAAGAATAATATATTTTTCAGCAATTATTTTTAAGAGTCCAACACGATTGTTATCAACAAGCATATCTATTAAACCAGTTGATACTGCATGCACTCCAGAAAAAATTTCCTTAAGTACCGCTCTCTTATCCGATAATTTAATAACTGGACTCTGAAGCAAGTCTTTCAACTCGTCACTGCCGTTTATAGTATTAAAGATATCTTTCATGTCTGCACTAACTACGTCAAGAACTTTTTGCTCTTGCGCTAAGTCTAAAACAGCCTTTGCGTATCTTTCTCCTGCTCTGGTACCTTTCATGGTGTTCCTACTTACAAATTAGTTTAAGGTAACTTCATTCAACATATCATCCACAAGCTTTAATTGCTTGTCTTTAGATGAAAGTTCTGACTTTACTACTTTTTCTGCAATTTCTACTGATAAAGAAGCTACTTGATTCTTTAATTCTGCAACAGCGGCTTGCTTCTCACTTTCTATAGTTTGCTGCGCTTGCTTAATTACTTTATCTGCTTGTGCTTGTGCCTCTTCTTTTGCTTCTGAAATCATTTTATCTTTAATTTCACGAGCTTCCTTAATCATAGTATCTCTTTCTGCACGTGCTTCTTGAAGCAACTTCTCGTTATCTGCTTGAAGATTTTGTAATTCTTTACGCGCATCTTCAGCAGAAGCTAATGCCTTATTAATAGACTCTTCTCTACTAGTAACTGCTCCTAAAATAGGTTTCCAAGCATATTTACGTAATAGTACAAATAGAATTATAAAAACTATTATAGACCAAAAAATTAGACTTTCAGGATGTGTAATATTCATTATAAAAAATATTAAATAACGTTTTCTAGTTTTTTTATTTCAACACCTCTTGGGCTTGCCACGAGATAGATGATTTAACTGCTCCTCAAAACGATTGTAAAAATGACACTTTATCATTTCTAAATCAAACATTTAGAGCAAAAAACTCACAAAGTGAGTAAATAACGCTCTAACCAACCGTTAGAGCGTTATTTAATTTTTTCAAAAATTATCCGTTAGTAATTAACGCAACAACCACCGCGAAAAGCGCAACACCCTCAATAAGTGCAGCAGCAATAATCATAGCAGTTTGAATTTTTGAAGCCGCTTCTGGCTGACGTGCAATTGCATCCATTGCAGATCCACCAATTTTACCGATACCTAATCCTGCACCGATGGCAGCTAATCCAGCTCCTATTCCAGCTAAAATCATAATTAAAAATTTATAATAGTTAATAAATAAAACTCAATATTAATGGTGATCTTCTACCGCCTGCCCAATAAATAAAGCAGATAGTAACGTGAACACATACGCTTGTAATGCTGCTACCAATAACTCCAATCCATACATAAACAATGAGAATCCGATAGATATTGGTGAAACAAATGCCGTTTGGAATATAAAAATCAGCGACATTAAACTTAATATAATAATATGCCCTGCGGTAATGTTTGCAAACAAACGAATCATTAACGCAAAAGGTTTTGTAAACATTCCTAAAACTTCTACAGGAATCATAATTGGCAACAACCATTTTGGCACACCTGGCGTAGCAAAAATATGTCCCCAATATGCTTTGTTTCCACTAAATATTGTAAGTAAAAACGTAAAAGTTGCTAAAACTCCAGTAAATAAAATATCATTAGTAAGTGTTCCTTGAAAAGGAAAGAAAGGAATTAATCCAAAAAGGTTTCCAATCCAGATTAAGAAAAACACTGTTAATAAGTACGGCATGTACTTTTTGTATTTTTTCTCTCCGATATTAGGTCTCGCAATATCATCTCTAACAAAAACAATTAATGGTTCCATAAAACCAGCAATCCCTTTTGGTGCTTTTTGATTCTTTTTATATGAATTTGCTACTGGAATAAAGATTAACAACATTAATAATGCTGTAATCATTAAAGTGAATACATTTTTAGTAATCGAAAAATTAAGAGGGCGACTGTTAGTAACATGATGCGCTTCGTCAAAATTCAAACCTCCATCTGCGTAGTAAATTTCATCATGCACACGCGCAAACTTCTGACCATTTTTCTCTACGATAACCTCACCTGTTTCGTCGTGGTGAAATTCTGAAGACATAAAAGTAACCAAACCATTCTCTGTCCATAAAATAACTGGAAGTGGCATAGAAATTGCGTGCCCGTTCCAATCTGCTATATGGAATTCATGAGAATCCGATACGTGATGATTAATTAACTCTGTTGGATTAAAAGCTTCCTCTGTAGCTTCCTCACTATGAGCGTCTTCGTGTTCTTGAGCATTCAGCCCTAAACTAATTACAAATAATACTAAAAGAAAAAATCTCTCGACAGATTTCTGTGCTATCATCATACCTCTTATTGATAAAATATATGCTCCTCAAAAATTTGGTGCAAAGGTACATTTTTTATTCACATTAAGAAGTTAACAACTATTTTTTTTTCGTTACGAGCGAAAAAGAATATTTTTTATCAAAAAAGGCTCATTTCAAGAGTTTTATAACAAAAAATACCTCTAAAAATAAATAGACAAAATAGGGAATAAAAAAACTGAATACTGTAGGAATAGGATTTTCCATCGAAGCTTGAAAGAGGGGAACTAAAAAAACTATTGCCGCAAGCATCTTCAAACCACTCATTGCAAGATATGTAAATCCTGTTTTTTCTGGCAATATATTATGTGCAGCTAAAATACCCACATAAACTATAAGTGCCATTACAAAATTAAACACATAAATACTCCAAAGGGAATAAAAGAACTCAACATCGGGAAAAACATAAGCTTGTATGAGATACTGAGCCAAAGCTAGTAGTATGCTAAGCGATAGTAATACGCTTATATAAGGGATTAATTTATGTTTCAAATGAATAAATATATTATATGATTACGCTAGACAACATTACTTTTTAACATTTCAATTGTTAGAAAACCTATCGAAGTCCATCCTTCGACAAGCTCAGGATGACATTTAGAGTTTGGATTTTTTAAAAAAATCCATTACTAAAATCTCACTTTTTAGACGAACTTTCTTTTTCATCTAGTGCTTTTACTTGACGATATACATTATAAAGTGAAGCAAAAACAGCCAATAAAGAAAATACTATGGTATATGCGGAATATTCGTTAGGAAATTTCTTATCCAGCCAAACGCCAAAAAAAGTACCCGCAGCAATAATAATGGCCATTTGTAAGCCAATATTAGTAAATTTTACCCAAGAACTAAGCTGATTTTTCGTCTGCTTTTGGTTGTTTTTGTCCATTATCGTTTACAGTTTTTAACGAAGCTCCTTTCATTGAACATGCTGCATTAAAAGTTGCTCCAGGCTCTACCGCTAATTTCCCTACTACTACATCTCCTTCTATTACCGCAGTTCCTTTTAAGCTCAATACATTTTCTACCTTAAGGTCTCCGTCAAACTTTCCTTCAATATCGGCATTCATACATTGTATTTTACCGCTTACCTTTCCAGCCCTTCCAATAACAACTTTTCCTTTTGCAGTAATGCTTCCTTCCAATTCTCCATCAATACGGATATCTGCTTCAGAAATTAAATCTCCTTTAATTATTGTGTTTTCAACAATTCTATTGGTCTGTCCTGCTAAAGGCTCTACTCTGTTTTTTTTGGATTCTGCAAACATTTTATTAATTATTTAGATTTGGGTTATTTAAGTTATCAATTTTATTTTCAGCTAAATAAGTATCCAGATTCTTATGGATTTGAACTTTTTTATAATTTGCAGACGAAATTACAAATTTCTCATTATCAACCAAATAATCTTTGTTAATCTTTAATAGCTCTGCATATCCCTCGGCATGCAACTTTGTATCAAAACCATGAACTACTAAAAATATTGTGCCTGGATTATAAATATCTTCTGAATATTTTACGTGCGTATATTTTAAGTCCTTTAACGAAGCATCTATTTTATCAGTCAATTCTTTAACCCCTGCTTTATTATTTCTTTTAAACGGATAAATAACCTTCCATTGATTAGAAGAAATTGGATCCATATTAAACGTTGAGTCTGCTACCAAAGGAAGCGTTTTTTCTAAAATATTTTGAGCCTCTGCTCCTTCTTCAGAATTAGGATAATTTAAAGCAATATTGCTTAAAGATTCTTTATAGGAATTATATCCATATAGTCTTGCATTTGCGGAAGCTTTCAACATTTCAAACTTCAACATCACCTCTTCTCCATTATATTTTGAAATATTTTCATCGGCTTCCGTAATTACTTTATCATACTGCTGATTTTCAAAATCTTTGTAAAGCGATGCATATACAGCATTTGGACTCGAACCGTCGTCGGCTAATACAGCTGCTGGATTTTTCAATATTTCAGCATATCGAGAATCGGAATGATTTGCTATAATATCTGCTTTATATTCTGCTGCCAATGGCGACTCCAAGAGTTCATATATTTTATACAAATTATACTTTGCTGGGAGTATTAATCGCTCTTCTGGGTTATTATCAAGGAGTTTTTCTAATTTATTGGCTGCCAATTCATACTCTTGAAACTTCTCCTTATAAATTAAACCTAATTGATAATTAGCAAAATTATACTCTTGCTTAATACTGTCTATTTCTCTTGGTGTTGTTGGAAGCTGATCAAAATAAAAATCTAAAGAATAATACGGCACATCTTCTGGATTAACAACCTCTGCAACTGCGGTTTCACCTTGTGTTGTAGTTGTTTTATTTCCTAACCTCCAATTATCTTCTAAAGTTCTATTACCCCATATTTTTCTGAACTCCTGCACCCCATATTGAACACTTGTAGGATTATAGAAATAAAAATCGGATGCTTTATCACTTTTATTACCTTTTAAACCTCCTAAAGTTCCATAATTATTATTTTGTAACTCTGCAATTTTTGCTCGCTCTCGCTCCATTGCATCCACCTCTTTTATAGAATCTATATGTCTTTGATAAAAAGCTGTTTTTTCTGCTTCTGGCATAGCCACAACAGTAAGAATACTATCATTTCTATGTGCTATATCTTCATACTTAATTACACTTTCTAAGTTTTCTCTTTTGCGAGTAAAAATTCTAAACTTTTTAGAGTTTTCATTTAAATTTGTAAGTGTACTATCGTAATAAGCTCCTGCTTCTTTATAATACGCATTATCAAAATACATGGTTGCCAAATCCTCGTAGTCCAACGCTAATAAATTCGGATCGTTTTCAGTATTTTTTATGGATTCATTTAAATAAAACTGCGCTAAATCAAATTGTTGATTTTTTAAATAATAAACAGCATTCAATCGGTATAATTTCCCTAAATAAGGTCGATTTTCACGGTTTCTTTCAATTTTATCCAATGCTGCTAATAAGGTAGAATCCTCTTCCCCTTGCAGATAAAGGTTTTTAATTTTCTCCACATAGGCATTCATCATATAAATGCGTGGCGATTTCCTCTTTAAATCAATTACCTTATCAAAAGCTATATTAGCACTATCTAACTCTCCCTTTTCGTTATAAAGTTGCCCAATAATGTAATTGTAGCGTCCTTTCTCTTCGTTATTTTTGGTGACATTAGAAGCCAATTTCAATCGGTAAATAGCGCTATCTTTTTGTTTTAAATTAATGTATGCTTGCGCCAACATTGCAGAAGCGTCGGCATATTCTTGTTCGGTAATATCTAATTGCAATACTTTTTTGAGGTTTGTAATAGCAACCTCTTCATTTTCCATTCGGATATTGGTTTTTTCTCTCCATATTGCCGCTTGGTGGATAATATCGCTAGCTGTATATTTCCGAAGGATGTAATTAAAAGCTTCTAAAGCAGGAACAAAACGTTGATCGTAATAACGTGCTTTTCCAAGCAATAAATACGCTTCATCGATTTGCGGATTTCGCTCTTGTCCACCTATATTCATTCCATGCTTTTGTACAGCCTTGGTAGCTTTTTCTTCGGCTCTTCTAAAATTAGGATTGAGTTGGGCTGTATCGATAATTATTTCATCACGAATTTCCATTCGCTCCACAGGAAGTAACTCCCAATAATTATCTACATAATTATCTATAAGTTCCTGTTGACCTACTGCAAGTGCTTCTTTTCCATTAAACAACACATTATACTTTGTGTTTAAAGCATGCCAATTTTTATTTAAAAAAGCATCCTTTTTGGTAGAACACGCCACAGAGACAAGTACCAAAAGAAGCAAAAAAGTAAGTATTTTTAGGTATTTATTCAAAGCCTATTTATTGCTGATATGAGGTAAAAATACATTATTTTTTTGTTCATGCCATTTTCTATGGAATATTACTGTAAAAAATCATTAAGATTCGAATAAAAATACAAGACCGCTTGTCTACAAGAAAACAACATAGAGACTAAATCTTAACTACTAAAAAAATTAATTTCCTCGGGGAAAGCCTGTGAGATATTCAAAGAAAACAAATTCAACTCATTTCGACGCAGAGTCCTTCGAACTCTGGACAGGCTTTGGGGAATTAGACCCTCTAAGAAGGATTAAAAGTAGATAAAAATAGTTGTTAGAATTCACTTTTATCGGCAACAATAATTATAGTTATTTCTTCTTATTGCATAGGTACGTCAACCTATAATTAGCGGTGTTTTACTTGATACTTGAGATTTGAATGCGCCAAAACCTGTCCTGAGTTTGCCCAAAGGCTTCCATTGGGATAATTTACTCATGTTTTTACGTATGGCAACGTATAATTTTAGGTCTCAGACGTAAACGAATACGTCTTGGTACGTAAAACTATACGTAAGTAACGTATAGAAATACGTTTGAAACGTATAAATTTGGGCAACAAACGTATGCGCATACGTTTGCCTACGTATAAAGATAGCTATTAAACGTAAACTGCTACGTTTTCTATAGTTTCAATCTACCATCCAAATAAAATACAAGACAGCTTAGCTATAAGAAAACTGCACAGAGACTACATATTAAAATACTGTAAAATTAGAAGTAGATAAAAAAGTTGTTAGAATTGACTTTTATCGGGTAACAATGATAAAAAATGAATTAAAAAGAGTTTTTTATTTCTCATAAGTTACATCCAAAAATATGGATAGAACAGGGATTTCATCCTTCAACCACGGAGATAAACTAGACTTTCTATGGTATGTTGCTTCAGAATATCCTTTAGCATGCTTGTAGAAAAGTAAATTATCATCATCTTCTTCATACCATAAACGCACTGGCTCTATTGTAATTACTATAGTTTCTTCAATCTGAATAGCCTCTGAAGTAACATCAAGCATGATAAGTTTTTCCCCGAAGTAACTCTTTACAAACAGTTGCTTTTTCAAAATGGAGTTCTTTGGCATTCCATCTGAAGAAATTTTATAAATATTCAAACGGTATAAAACACTATCAATTGTGTTTTCACTTAACTGAAAATTAATGCTCTTAACTCGATAGTCATGTTTAGGATAGGGAATAGCAATTCCATATTCCTTACCTACTCCATAATTATTGGTATTAGCTTCCCCAAGATTAAAAATCGACTTACGATACGCACCTATTTTTTTCGATTTTATTTTTCGCTGCTTTTTAGTTATCACTACCTCATCTAATGCTAAAATATCATGATGAAGCAAAACGGTATTTTCTTTTTTAATTGCTGAAGCAGCTACAGACACTAACTTATAGCCAATACAGGAAAATGAAATCGATATGTTTTTTAAATCTACATTTTCTGGAAGTTTTAACTGAAAGTTTCCATCGTCGGTAGAGATAGTTCCATAATTTTTATTTGCAATCCCAATGTGTACATAAGGAATAGCCTCCTTTGTGGCTGCATCAATAACTTTTCCGCTCACTATGTTTTGAGCATATTGAGCGTGAGAAAATAGCATCAAAAAAATTGCAATAATAATCCTTTGCATTAAAAACGCTTATCATTAATTTATTTCTACTGAAGTAGATTCATTTAAAATCTCTTCAGCAAAAAAACTTTCGAGTTCTTTTAGCGTTGCTTCGGATTTCTGAATATCTTTTACTGTTTTTCCTTTGTCCAAAACTACAATACGCTCGCAAACTTCTGTTACATGAAGTAAATCGTGACTAGAAACTAAAACAGTAACATCGGCATCGTCTTTAAATTTTGTAATCAATTTCTTCAATCTTATTTGAGTAGTTGGATCGAGATTTGCAAAAGGCTCATCTAAAATAATCACTTTTGGGCTTCCAATAAAAGCGGCTACAATCCCTGCTTTCTTCTGATTTCCTTTGGATAAATCTCGCAGATATTTTTTCCCGCCTAGAATTTCCCCATGGAAAAAATCTTCAAAATCCACTAAAAATTTATCAATATCCTCTTTATTCTGTCCGCGTAGCTCCCCAATAAAATAAAAATATTCTTCAGGAGTTAAATAGCCAATTAAAAAAGTTTCATCTATAAAAGCGGAGGTTAAAGGCTTCCAATCTTCACTCTCATTTACTTTAATTTCATTATTCAATACAAATCCGGTAGTTGGCTGTATTAAATCTAGTAGCAAGCTAAAAAGTGTAGTTTTCCCAGCTCCATTATTTCCTACCAACCCAAATATTTGTCCGCTAGGAATTTGAAGTTCGTTTATGGATAAAACTGTATTTCCGTTATATGTTTTTGAAAGGTTTTCTATAGTAATCATAATCTTAGTTTTTTTGTTTGTAAGCGACTAATGTTTTGTACTTCTCTGTTTTATAAACTTTTTCAATTTTATTAAATACCTTTTCTTTAAAGGCAAATCCTAAAATTCCGGCAAGAACAACTAGTAAATATCCTAGAAATGGTCCAACCGTATAATGCCCAAGTGCATATAACAATACAGGAAGAATCATTTTTGGTATGGTAAGTAAAAGAGTTTTAGCATTAAACGCTTGAGAATCTCCAAAGGCTTTTTTATTACTTGTTAAATCTATAGGCGTTTTTACGTACGCACCACCCCATAAAACCATGTGCGCATTTACACCAATATTGTAAATAGCACCCGTTATAATAGCTAAATAAATTTCCCAACCGAAATATAAATAGAAAGATGCTACAATTGTGGTAAGAATAGTTGCCATTACCATAAGCCACCACTTGGAGTCGAGATAATCTCGGTAACGTATATTCTGACTCATCATAAGCGGATAGTAAGAACTGTCCCAGCTTGGTACAAACTGCCCAAAACTAAATAAAAACCCGCCTGTAACAAATATAGAAGCAAATATTCGCCAAGGAGCTCCTTGATAAGCTTCTATAGCATTTGTAAAAAATAAGAGTCCGTAAAAAACAAATAGAAAACTCATAAAAACTGCTGTTTTGGAGCGCTTGTTTCTTTTTATCAGTTTGATATCGTTTTTAAGAAACACAGAAATACTCCCAAAACGATTTAACCAATCTAAGTTTTCTTCTTTTGCCTCTTGATGTTTGCTAGCTAAACCAGCATCGAGATATAAATTCTTTTTAAAATAATTAAAAGCTACATAGTACAAACCAACCAACAACAAAACAGGAATGAACGCTACATATGGAATCCCATACATTAATTCAAAAATAGGCCCTGTATAAAGAGTTATGTCAAATACTCCATAATATTGAAGTCCTCCTAATATTATAATAGCTCCAAAGACAACAAATAAAAACGTATTTACGCCATTTAAAAATATATTTATAAAATTATTACAATACAATAACGCATAAATCCCCATAAGCCAAGCCAACACTTGTAAAGGCGGATATCCTTTTATAATTAACACTACTGAAAAAGGAATAAAAAAGAAAGCGTGAATGAGATTAAAGAAGGAAAATACCGTTTTCCATAAACTGAATTGCACTATTTTTCCCTTTTTAAACGGTAAATACAACAACGGTTTAATATTTACCACTGGCATTTTTTGCAGCATATACCTAAAGAGCAAATCCATTACCAAATAATAAATAAATAACCTGTTTATAACTTCAAAGGCATTTAAATTGAATTCTTCTTCAATAAAATAATAAGAGGCTCCGCCCATGATTGAAAAAGTAGCAATCATATAAAGTGCCATAAAGCCCATAAAAATTTTCATTACCAAATTAGAAGAAAAGGAAGCCGATCTAAAAAAGGCTTTCCATTGGAGAGCGAAAAAATGTTTAATCATATAGCTAGGTGGTTGTTATTTAATTAATAAGTGTTGTTTAGCATGTTTTTGTTACAATTATTAGGAATAATTGTATTCCGGATAGGTTTCAGTTAAGTAAATACTTGCTTTTTTAGGAATTTTATATATCATAATATACAGTAAAAACACATAAATCGTAATTGCTAAGCTCACAAAAGTTATTGTTAAAACAGACCATGAAAAAAGCTCGAATAATCGAAGTTGAGCTCCCAATTCAAGTGGGATAAACATCCCTCCTACAACACCTCCTAAATTAAAAATATGTTGCTCTAGCATCCATTTTTTGTTACTGTTTCTTCTACGCTGTTTTATTGTATGGTTGAGTTTAAAAAGCATATACAACATCACAACAAAAATTATAATAAGCAGACTTACAACAAGCATTTCTTTGTTTCCAACCCAATACAGTCCTGCAAACAAAACTGCCCAAAGTGTAGCGAACTTAATAAACTCAGGCCATGAAAAATATGACAAAAATTCTTTTTTAATAATTCCTAAATATTTCTTCCCTAAGGCTTTTTGTCGCTCTTCAACCACCTCCATAAATCCAAAAACACCAAACTTTTTAAACTCTTTTTCCAAGGCATCTTCAAAAGAAATATGAGGGTTTTGCTGCCATTGAGTTTCTATTCCATTGGCTAAATGATCCACCAATTCTGTTTGCAAATCAAAATACTCCACATAATGTTTTTGTGTGAATTTATAGAGGTTTTGTATTTGTTCAGAACTGATTTTCATTGTCTAAAGTGCTATAAATTGTTTTTTATAAGCCTTCTTATATTGAATCCCAGTTACAAGCATTAAATAATATGCTGTAAATAATAATGCATTTGAAACCGATAGTATGTAAAACTTATTCCCGCTAAGTTCTTGCAAAGAATTCAATGCAAATAAATATTTTCCAAAACTTGTCCCTAATTGACTTATCAACACAAAAAACAATCCAAGCCGTTGAATAGCAGAGAAGTTAAACCATTTCTTTCTTTTCAAAAACAATATAAAATACAGAAATCCTCCCCCTATTGAAATAGTTGTCGAAATCATATTTATAGCTTTAAATGAATATAAATTAGAAATTAAAAAGTTCATACCTATATAGCCCATTATAAAAACCAATATACATTGAAGGCTCCATGCGTTTGAAAAAAAATTCTTGAGTAACCTTATATCAACACTCCTTAAAAACTTTCGGTTACTATTAAGTAATCCTTTTTTGTGAAGCAGCATATATTTTTTAAAGGCTTCATAGAATAATGTTCCATGTTCTTTCATTTCTATTTCCACTCCAGAAGCAACATGATCTATCATTTCAACCCTTATATCAAGGTATTCAATCCCTTCATTTTTAAGGTAATTATCTATAAATTGTATTTGTTCAACAGTTAAACTCATGATACAGATACTTTTCTTTCTCGTAATTTAAAATGGTTTTGCAGTAATCTTATCATATAAAATCCGCCAAAAATTATCATAATATGTATTGAAAAGTTCATAATATGAATCCATACCTGCGTTCCTTCATAATAAAATGAATGACCAAAAATCAAATTATTAAATTGAAGTGATATTAATAAAAAGGGAAATGATTTTAATTTAAACAAATAACTATAAGTAGTATTATACTTAAACATTTTAATCCCGATAATCCCAGCTACAACAATTAGGGAATACAAAATGTAAACACCTCCAATAACAAAATCAAATTCCTTTATTACACTAAGAACTTCTTCTCTAATGGGATACAATGAAAATGCAATAAGCAATGCTCCTGCTATGAGTGTTAGTTCGTATCTTTTTATATAAGTTATACATTTATCAAGAAGAATAGTAGGAATATAATTGGCAGGTCCCAACCAAAAACTACTTGAATTATTTAAAGCATCCTTCCATTTATAAAAAGCTTGATTAAAAGCTTCATCAAAAGAAATTGTTTTATCTTCAGTCATTAATTGTTCAATATCAGTAGCAATATGATCGAGCAACTCATACTTTAAATCAATATAGTCTAAGCCTCTTTTGTTTAAAGCATACTCAATTTCCTGTATTTGTTCCTGTGTTAATTTCATTTCAACAATCTTATTAATCAATACTCCATTTAGGTTTTACCAAATGCTCCATATTTCTTATAAATGCTTCTAACTCTGCCAATCTATTTGCAGTTTCTGTAGTACCCTTTTGTGTTAGCTTATAATATTTACGCATTCTATTATCCACTTTTACTACTTCAACATCTAGCAATCCTTCCGACTCCAACTTATGCAATGCAGGATATAGCGCACCTTCCGTAATTTCCAGCTCCCCTTTAGTTAGCTCTTTTACTCTTTGCGTAATTTCATAACCATACATTTTATCATTCTTTTCTAACAATTTTAGAATAATAGTATTTAAACTGCCCTTATATAATTTTGAATTACCCATTTTAACATTAATCTTCCCTCAAATATATAGTAAATAATTTTATACATAAGAATATTATGTATAAATTTTTCTTAATCACATTTTTTAAAGTGAATGCAATGCCTATTTTTGCCAAAAATTTTATTGATGACTCATTTTCATTCGCTTAAAGTAATAGCAATAAATAATATCACATCAAAAGCTGTAGTAATAACTTTTGAAATACCAGAAGACCTTATAAACCTTTATAAATTTATTCCTGGTCAATACATCACTATAAAGAAAGAATTCAACGGGAAAGAGTTGCGTCGTTCTTATTCCATATGCTCTGGAAAAGACGAAAAAAACATTTCTGTTGGAATTAAAGAAATGCCTAACGGAACTTTTTCTAAATATGCACAAACCATTAAAGTTGGGGATGTATTAGAAGTTCATCCGCCAGAAGGGCGTTTTACCTTTGAAGCTACAGATTACGAAGGAAAAAATGTAGCTGCTTTTGTAGCCGGTAGTGGGATTACACCTATTATGAGTATTGCAAAAGATATTTTGCATAATACCGACAAAAATTTAATGCTCGTTTACGGTAATAAATCGCTTTCAGAAACGATGTTCCATCAAGATTTAATGGAATTATTAAAGGAGTTCCCAAATAGATTTAGCGCGCAATTTGTTTACAGTCAGACAGAAGAAGAAGGTTCTTTATTTGGGCGTATTGAACGTTCTACCATTAATTATATTCTGAAAAATAAGCACAAAGAGACTCCTTTTGATGCTTTCTATATTTGTGGCCCTGAAGCCATGATTGAAAGTACTTCGGAAACATTAAAAGAAAATGGCATAGAAGAAAATAAAATTCATGTAGAACATTTCACCACTTCGGACGACCATTCTGAAGTTCCAGACTCTATTGGAGATGGAAAAACAAAGGTGAAAGTACTAATTGATGACGAGGAGACAGAAATTGTAATGGATAGAAAGCAGCGTGTTTTAGATGCTGTTTTAGCCGAAGATCTTGACGCTCCATACTCTTGTCAAGGTGGCGTTTGTAGTAGTTGTGTGGCTAGATTAACCGAAGGAAAAGTAGAAATGGTAAAAAACCAAATTCTAACCGATGGAGAAATTGCAGAAGGATTAATATTAACCTGCCAGGCACACCCAACTTCTGATTCTATTTCGATTGATTTTGATGATGTATAAGTAAACTACCTCGAGGCAAGCCTATGAAGGATTCAAAGGAAACAAATTTAATTCATTTCAACGAAGAGCCCTTCGGTAAACTCAGCACAGGCTCTGGAAAATAAAACTCTCAATGAGAGATTCAAATCTCGATTACCGAGTAAATTGTTTCGGAATATTTTATATACAACAAGTAAACATAGCTTTTAAACCTCGCGTTTTTAAGCTATGTTTGTTTTAAATACCATTCCAAAACCATTTTACTATGAAATTTCTTTCACTCTCAAGCCGCTTCCTTTATATGTTAGCTGTCGCTACAGTATTTGTTTCATGTAAGAAAACAGAATCGGAATCTGTTGAAAATTCTGCTGTGGAAAAGCATAAAAAACCTAATGTTGTTTTTATTCTTACCGACGATCAAGGGTTTGAAGATGTAGGTTGTTTTGGTGCTCCAGCTATTAAAACACCCCATCTCGACCAAATGGCTAAAGAAGGGATTAAGTTAATCGATTTCTCTGCTACGCAGCCCGTATGTTCAGCCTCTAGAGCTAGTTATTTAACAGGTTGTTACCCCAATAGAATTGGTATTCATAATGCACTCATGCCGGATGCAAAAATTGGATTAAATCCTGAGGAAATTACCATAGCAGACATGCTTAAAGAACAAGGCTATAACACTGCTATTTTTGGAAAATGGCATTTGGGAGATGCCCCAGAATTTATGCCTACAAAACAGGGGTTTGACGAGTATTTTGGTATTCCATATTCTAATGATATGTGGCCGCATCATCCACAACAAGGACCTATCTTTAATTTCGATCCGCTTCCTTTATATCAAAATGAAAAGGTAGTAGATACACTCAACGACCAATCCCTACTAACCACGCAAATTACAGAACATGCTGTTTCTTTTATTCAGAAAAACAAAAACAACCCTTTCTTTTTATATGTTGCGCATCCACAACCTCATGTTCCACTTTTTGTTTCTGATAAATTTAAAGGAAAATCGGAAAGAGGTTTGTATGGAGATGTTATAATGGAAATCGACTGGAGTGTTGGGGAGATTCTAAAAACACTAAAAGCAGAAGGAATAGACGAAAATACGCTTGTTATTTTTACTTCTGATAATGGCCCGTGGTTGTCGTACGGAAATCATTCTGGTTCGGCAAAACCTTTTAGAGAAGGAAAAGGAACCTCGTGGGAAGGCGGACAACGGGTTCCATTTATAGCGCGTTTCCCTGGAAAACTTCCGCAGAACAAAACCATAACAACGCCTGTAATGGGTATTGATATTTTTCCAACAATTGCAGCGCTTACAAACAGCACGCTTCCGAAGAAAAAAATAGACGGAAAAAACGTGTGGGATATTCTTACAGGAAAAACAACTACAACTCCACATGAAGCGTTCTACTATTATTACAGAGTAAACGAATTGCATGCCGTGCGTTATAAAGATTGGAAACTATATTTTCCACATAAATACAGAACTATGGAAGGACAACCACAGGGAAAAGATGGTTTACCAGGCGAATACAAACATATCGACCTTAAAAAAATGGAACTTTATAATCTTGCCATAGATTCCGTAGAGCAAAATAATGTAATTGAAAAACACCCTGAAATTGTTAAAACAATAATTGAGTTAGCCAATAAAAAGCGAAATGAATTAGGAGATGCCTTAACCAAAACCGAAGGTTCTGAAACTAGAAGTCCTGGGATGGTGCTTTAGGCTTTAGGCTTTAGGCTTTAGGCTTTAGGCTTTAGGCTTTAGGCTTTAGGCTTTAGGCTTTAGGCTTTAGGCTTTAGGCTTTAGGCTTTAGGCTTTAGGCTTTAGGCTTTAGGCTTTAGGCTTTAGGCTTTAGGCAAAAAAAAAGTTTTTCTGAAATATCACAACAATATAACTCAATAACTTATTAACTTTTTGACTCAAAGATGCAAAGTTATAAATTTGCTAATTTGGAAATGAGGAAATGAAATGAAGACGGGAGTGTTCAGTTGACAGTTACAGTATGCAGTTTTTTCATTGTAACATCGTAACAACATAACTCGATAACTTTATAACTTTTTGGTTCAATGTGGCAAAGGGGCAAAGATGTAAATACCTCAATTTGAGGATTTGAAGATTTGGAAATGAAAAAAAGTCAGAAGACCGAAGTCGGGAGTCGGGAGTTGGGAATCTTGTATTCAGTAGGATTTAGGAAGTTTTTTTCTTTGTAACAACGTAACTTTTTACTTCGGGCTTCGGACTCCTGACTTTTTCAATCCTTCAATCTTTAAATTTTTCAATATAAAGGAAAGTGCTCAGTTGGTAGTTTTTTTCTTTGTAACAGCATAACTTTTTACTTTCAACTTTTTTACTTTTGCATAAAAACAAATATTGTGGGAATTATAAAAGTTACCAACATACAAGTATATGCCTACCACGGATGCTTGGTTGAAGAAGGGAAAATAGGAAGCGATTACCGTGTAGATGTTGCCGTAAAAGCAAACTTGCAGCCATCTGCAGCCAGCGACCATCTTAAGGATACGGTAGATTATGTACAGATAAATAGAATTGTAAAAGAAGAAATGGCTATTCGTTCAAAGTTATTAGAGCATGTGGGAAAGCGTATTTTAGATAGAATTCTTAATGAAATTGAGATTGCAGAAGAAGCTACCGTTGAAGTTTCAAAAATAAATCCTCCTATTGGCGGAAATGTAGAGCAAGTAACCATTGAAATGACACTTACACGCTAATATCAAAAAAGAATAAAAAAAGGTATTTTCAATTTTAAAAATACTTTTGGTTAAAGAACAATATTTTTACTACATTTGCCATCCGTAAAAAGGCATCGTGGCCGAGTGGCTAGGCAGAGGTCTGCAAAACCTTGTACAGCGGTTCGAATCCGCTCGATGCCTCAACAAAAAATCCATCTAATACAGATGGATTTTTTTATTTTACTAATATTGCTTCCAACACCCTCCTATCACTTCAAAAATTTAGCATTATTTTTTTCATTTTATTAAAAAAAATACACACTATTTAGTTATATAAGACATAATATTTATATTTACTGCTAATTCATCATAAATAAACTACCTAAAGCAAAATAAATGAAAAGACGGAATGCTATTAAAAGCTTAGGACTTATAACTACAGGTTTAGTGCTAATGCCTTCCTGTAATTTTTTAGATGAAAGAACTCCAATTGTTCTTCATAAGCTTAAAATAACGGAAGAAGAGGAAATTCTTTTAGAAGAAATTATTGATACCATGCTCCCTGAAACCGAAACTCCAGGTGGTGTTTCTCTAAAAATTCAAAATTTTGTTTGGGTAATGCTCGACGATTGTGCTGATAAAGAAAAACAAGATACTTTTTTGGCAGGACTTAGACTTTTTAAGTCAACCGTAAAAGAAAATTTTGACGAGGATTTTTCCGACTTAAATTCAGAAGAAAAACTAACAACACTTCTAGCAATGATGCAGAGTGAAAGTTTAAATACTGATGTTTCTACTTTTCTCCACACTACTAAACAAACTGCTGTTTGGGGCTATAAAAACAGCGAATATTACATGACGAATTTGATGCCATACAAATTAATTCCTGGTGCTTTTTCTTATAAAACTAAAACGATTAACCCAACTGATAAAATAAATATCAATGCCTAATTTTAATATTGACAGTACAAAAAAGAATACTTATGATGCCATTGTTATTGGCTCTGGAATGAGTGGCGGTTGGGCTGCTAAAGAATTTGCCGAAAAAGGATTAAAAACATTGGTTTTGGAACGTGGAAGAGATGTAACTCATATAAAAGACTACCCTACCACCAATATGATGCCATGGGAATTAAAACATGCAAATAATACCACTTTTGATACGCAAAAAGAAAATCCTATTGCTGCAAGATGTTATAATTTCAAGGAAGATTCTCAGCACTTTTTTACAAAAGATAAAGAGCAACCTTATATACAAGAAAAGCCTTTTGATTGGATTAGAGGGTATCAAACAGGAGGAAAATCGTTGCTTTGGGCTCGACAAACACAGCGTTTAAGCGATTTCGATTTTGAAGGACCTGCTCGTGATGGCTTTGCGGTAGATTGGCCTATTCGTTATAAAGATATTGCTCCTTGGTACAGTTATGTAGAAAAATTTGTTGGAATTTCTGGTGAATATGATGGT
The DNA here is from genome assembly GCF_056857615.1 of Galbibacter sp. L-19. Taxonomy (NCBI): domain Bacteria; kingdom Pseudomonadati; phylum Bacteroidota; class Flavobacteriia; order Flavobacteriales; family Flavobacteriaceae; genus Galbibacter; species Galbibacter sp. L-19. The sequence continues at coordinate 58,105 of NZ_JBSXNL010000047.1, read as the reverse complement.
TTAGAGACTTTACCAGATGGAGAATTTTTAAAATCGATGGGATTAAATCCCACAGAAGAATACTTTAAAAAAGTAGTTGCTGAAAAATACAATAACCAGCGCCATGTAATTTATGGGCGTTGTGCTCATATTACCGAAAACAAGGACATCTTTATGAAACAAGGAAGAGCTATGTGTCAAACGCGCGATTTATGTCGCCGTGGTTGTCCGTTTGGGGGTTATTTCAGTAGCAATTCGAGCACCCTTCCTTGGGCTCAAAAAACTGGAAATTTAACCATGCAACACAATGCCGTGGTTCACTCCATAGTTTATGATGATAAACAAGAAAAAGCTACGGGAGTATTAGTTATAGATGCCAATACCAAAGAAACAACCGAATATTTTGCACCTATCATCTTTGTAAATGCCAGTGCTTTTAATTCGAATATGATTTTACTGAATTCTAAATCGAATCGTTTTCCAAATGGCTTAGGAAACGACAATGGACTTTTAGGAAAATACATCGCTTTCCATAATTATAGAGTAAGTATAAGTGCCGAATACGATGGAAATTTAGATCTTACTACCGAAGGAAGACGCCCTACAAGTGGTTATATTCCGAGATTTAGAAATATTCATAAGCAAGAAACCGACTTCCTAAGGGGTTATGCAGCAGGTTTTGGTGCTAACAGACAAATTATTCAACATGCCGATGGCTTGGGAGCCGATTTAAAACAAGGTTTAGTAAATCCTGAATATGGAAATTGGAGAGTAGGCTCGCATATGATGGGAGAAACTATCCCTAAAGAAGAAAGTACCCTTAGTTTAGATACGGAAAAAACAGACCAATACGGAATTCCGCAGTTACGTATCAATTTAGATTACGATGATAATGATGAAAAAATGATTGCCGATTATGTAGAACAGTTTACAGAAATGTTTGAAGCTGCTGGTTTTACAAATATAAAAGCACACGACATCCCTAACAAAGCTCCAGGGTTAGATATTCACGAAATGGGAGGCGTACGTATGGGGAACGATCCAAAAACATCTTTATTAAATAAATGGAACCAATTACATGCTTGTAAAAACGTATATGTAACAGATGGCGCTTGTATGACCTCAACTGCTACTCAAAATCCATCTTTAACTTATATGGCTTTAACAGCTAGAGCTTGTGATCATGCCATAAAGGAATCAAAAAAGGGATAACTCAACAGCTAATAGTTTAAAACAAAGCCATTCAAAATTTTGAATGGCTTTATAGTTTATAATTTTTATTAAAAGAAATCATTTTTACTTAAATTTATCTTTTCAACTTAATCATCCTATGAAAAACTACCTGTTCCTTTTTGTCTTTTTATCTGTAATTACAGTTCAATCTCAAGACAACTATAATTCTGATAATGACTACGAAAAATATACTGGGCTTTTTGGTTTTTATTACGATAAAGACAATGATAAAATTTACTTAGAGGTAACCAATTTAGAAAAAGAATTTCTATATGTATACTCTTTAAGCAATGGTGTTGGAAGTAACGATATTGGTCTTGATAGAGGACAATTAGGAAACGAACAAGTAGTCTATTTTAAAAAGGCAGGAAACAAATTATTATTAATCCAACCAAACACAAAATACAGAGCCATTACCGATAATGAACTTGAAAAGAAATCGGTTGAACAAGCTTTTGCAAAATCTGTATTATTTGGCTTCAAAATTGAAAATGAAAAAGGCGGCACTTACATTATCGATGCAACCGATTTTTTAATGCAAGATACGCATGGAGTGGCCAAAAGACTAAAAAGTAGCAATCAAGGAGATTATAAACTAGATACTTCAAAAAGCGCTTTCAACTTGGAACGCACCAAAGCATTTCCAAAAAATGTGGAGTTTGATGTAACGCTTACCTTTAAAGGAGAACCCAAAGGATCTTACATTCGCTCTGTTACTCCTAATGCGTCATTGGTAACGGTTTCAGAACATCATTCATTTATAGAATTACCAGACAACCAATTTAAAAAGAGAGCATTCGACCCCAGAAGCGGTTCTTTTCCATTCTCATACTACGATTATGCAACACCTGTTCAAGAATCTACCCTTAAACAATATATTGTGAGGCATCGTCTAGAAAAAAAAGATCCCAATGCTACAATTAGCGAAGCAAAAGAGCCTATTATTTATTATTTAGATAACGGCACTCCAGAACCAGTTCGCTCCGCCTTATTAGAAGGTGGAAAATGGTGGAATCAAGCTTTTGAAGCTATAGGATATAGAAATGCTTTTCAACTAAAAATATTACCCGACGATGCCGATCCAATGGACGTTAGATACAATGTAATCCAATGGGTACACCGTGCCACTAGAGGTTGGAGCTACGGAAGCAGTATTGTAGATCCTAGAACGGGAGAAATTTTAAAAGGTCATGTTAGCTTAGGTAGTTTACGCATCCGTCAGGATTTTTTAATTGCACAAGCTTTAATGAATCAACCATTTGCCGAAACCAACGAAAATTATAAACCCATGCTTGAAATGGCCCTAGCAAGAATCCGTCAATTATCGGCTCATGAGATAGGTCACACCTTAGGTTTTGCCCACAATTTTGCGGCAAGCACCAATAACAACGCTTCGGTAATGGATTACCCTCACCCAAAAGTTACTTTAAAAAATAAGCAAATCGATTTATCAAATGCTTATGCTGTAGGGATTGGGGAATGGGATAAAATAACAGTTGCTTATTCGTACTCCGATTTTAAAGAAGGCGTAGATGAAGAAAAAGCCTTAAAAACAATTTTAGAAGAAGCTACACAAAACGGGTATCGCTATATAACAGATCAAGATGCACGTCCAAATGGTGGTGCTCATCCTTATGCGCACCTTTGGGATAATGGAGCAGACGCTACCGAAGAGCTAGAACAAATGCTCAAAGTTAGAGAGGTTGCAATAAAGCAGTTTTCTGTAGATAATATTAAAAGTGATGAACCTTATACTGTTCTAGAAGATGTTTTTGTACCTATTTATCTTTTCCATCGCTATCAAACAGAAGCGGCTGTAAAACAAATTGGCGGACTTAATTATTCTTATGCTGTGAAAGGGAGCAATCAAGAAGTGGTTTCTTTAGTAAGTAAAAACAAACAAGAAGCAGCGCTCAATGCAGTATTAAAAACTGTAGATGCAACAGTTATTGCCGTTCCACAAGAGAAATTAAATCTATTTCCACCAAGAGCTTTTGGATACAGCGCATCAAGAGAATCTTTAAAAGGTAAATTCAATATTGGTTTTGACGCCCTTTCTGCAGCCGAAACCGCAGCTGAAATGACCCTTAATTTATTACTGAATGAAGAAAAAGCTTCTCGATTAATTCAGCAAAAAGCATTAGATAAAAATCAGCTTTCATTACAAGATGTTTTAGATGAATTACTGAAAGAAACCGTATATAAAACGGAAAAAGATAGTTACTTAAATGAAGTTCAAAACACTGTAAACTATAGAGTTGTTTGGCATATTATGAAACTAGCTAAAAGTGAAGATGTACTACCACAGGTAAACGCTATAGCCAACCATACACTAAAAACTATAAAAGAAAAGTACACCAATAACAACGATGCAAATAAGGCTGAAATAGCCTATAGAATTACTCAATTCTATAAGAATCCAGAGAAGTTTAATATTCCAAAATCTCCTAAAATACCAGATGGATCTCCAATTGGAATGAGTTGTTTCGGGAAACTTTAAGAAAACCTATTTACAGTTAACTCAGAAACTCTAAAGTTAAAGTTATAAACCTGTAGTTTAGTCATTTCGACGGAAAGGAGAAATCATATCCCTACTTTTTAACTCAAAGGTATTCTCGGGAATGAGATGTCTCCCGCTGGTCGACATAACTTCAGGATATAAAAGAAATGAATTAATCTAGTTATTTCGACAGAAAGGAGAAATCGCATCCCTACTTTTTAACTCAAAGGTATTCTCGGGAATGAGATGTCTCCCGCTGGTCGACATGACTTCAGGATTTAAAAGAAATGAATTAATCTAGTCATTTCGACGGAAAGGAGAAATCACACCCCTACTTTTTAACTCAAAGGTATTTCTGGGAATGTGATGTCTCCCGCTGGTTGACATGACTTCAGGATTTAAAAGAAATGAATTAATCTAGTCATTTCGACGGAAAGGAGAAATCACACCCCTACTTTTTAACTCAAAGGTATTTCTGGGAATGAGATGTCTCCCGCTGGTTGACATGACTTCAGGATTTAAAAGAAATGAATTAATCTAGTCATTTCGACGGAAAGGAGAAATCACACCCCTACTTTTTAACTCAAAGGTATTCTCGGGAATGAGATGTCTCCCGCTGGTTAACATGACTGCGGAATATAAAAACACTTGAAAATTGATATTATAAAACTGATTTAAAACATGTTAAACCTTCATAAGAACCTATTTAACATGTAATAAGCGGGTTAATTTAATGGATAAGTCGGTTAAAATAATTTTAGAATTCCCATTACGTTCAATATGGTAAATTGCATCTTCGAGTTCTTGAGTAATTTCAAGGATGTTATTTCCATGTACAAAAGGAGCAAACTTTTCTAACTGAAAATTTTCCACAGAAAAGTCCATAAAAGCAAGTTCTTTAGCTTGGTAATTTATCAACATTGCCTGACGGAAAACATCCATACAAAAAAGAAGAAATTTCTTTTGGGTTTCACGCCCTGTTTTAGCTACTTCTTCACTCCAAGAAAGCAAATCGTGAATTACAGCTTTGTTTCCTCGGGCTTTAAATGCAGAACGTACCCAACTTACAAACCATTTTTCGAACACTAAATCCTCGGAATCTCGATTTACTAAGTCTATTGCCTTATTGTAATTTCCATTGGCTTGGTGTGCAATTTTAAGCGCTGTATTAGCATCAATTCCTTTAGCTTGCAAGGCTTCGGTAATTACATTTTCTGCCAGCGGAGGAAAGTTTAAAATCTGACAACGGGAGCGAATAGTTTGTATAATCTGCTCTTCATCTTCCGCTATTAAAATAAAAAAAGTTTTGTTAGGCGGTTCTTCAATAAGCTTGAGTAACTTGTTGGAAGCAGCGGTATTCATTTTATCAGCCATCCAAATAATCATTACTTTATAACCCCCTTCATAGGCTTTTAACGATAATGATTTTACAATTTCTTGAGCTTCATCTACCCCTATTTGCCCTTGTTTGTTTTCAACTTCTAAAACTTGGTACCAATCGAAAAGGTTTCCATAAGGCTGTTCTTTTATAAAAGTTCGCCATTCTGTTAAAAAATGATTGCTAACAGGGTTTTTCTTCACCTTATCGGTGGTTGCAACAGGAAAAGCAAAATGTAAATCGGGATGCGTAAGATTATTAAATTTTAAATTACAAGAAGCATTCCCTGTAGTATTTTCTGCGTCAGAATTTCCACACAAAACATATTGTGCATAAGCAATAGCCATTGGCAAAACACCACTTCCTTCTGGCCCAACAAACAATTGTGCATGAGAAATTCTATTGTTATCGGCACTATGCGTTAAATGTTTTTTAATGTGAGGTTGCCCTAAAACTTCGCTGAAAAGCATACTTTTTTCTTTATGGTGTGAAAGTAACTTTTCTGTTTTATTTCCACAAGTGATCCTATAAATTAGTTTGCTAGATCATTGAGATTTGAACTTCCTAAACCTTTTCCTGATTTGCTACACGATTCCTGTCCAAATATTTTTTAAATTTTCTTTCTAATACATAGCAAACTCAATTCAAGGTAGTTGCTATACAAGCTAATCTACTACCTCGGCAACCATCCAAGCGCAGTTGGGTAGACAAAGACCACAAACTAATCAAAAGAAAATAATTTAATCTTTTTCGACATAAAATGTAAGGGAATTAACCCCTCAATGAAGCATTAAAAGAATAATTCAAGGTTTTTAAGAAACAACATTCTAACGAATTTAATATCGATTTAACTTTATATAACTTATTGTGTTTTCTTAGGTAACTATAAATAATTAAATTAGCGCTTTAATAAACCCATTAAGTAAGATGAAAACGATAGACGACTTTAATTTTGAAAATAAAAAAGCTTTAATCCGTGTAGATTTTAATGTGCCTTTGGATGCTGAGTTTAATATTACAGATACAAACCGTATCGAAGCAGCAAAACCAACAATAATTAAGATTTTAGAAGACGGAGGAAGTGCAGTTTTAATGAGTCACCTAGGAAGACCAAAAGGAGAAGTTAGAGATGATATGTCTTTAAAACATCTCGCTAATAAAGCTTCTGAAATCATTGGAGTTCAAGTCAAATTTATCGACAAATGTGTAGGTAGAGTTGCAGAAGAAGCTGTAGCTGCCTTACAACCAGGAGAAGTTTTATTACTAGAAAACTTACGTTTTCATGAAGAAGAAGAAAAGGGAGACGATACTTTTGCAGAAGGACTTTCTAAGCTTGGAGATATTTATGTAAACGATGCTTTTGGTACAGCACACCGTGCCCACGCTTCTACAACAGTAGTTGCGAAGTACTTTGGAGAAAACAAATGTTTTGGATATTTAATGGCTAAAGAAATAGAATCTATTACCAAAGTAATGGAAACTGGAGAAAAGCCTGTAACAGCTATTCTTGGAGGCTCTAAAGTATCCTCTAAAATTACTATCATTGAAAATATTTTGGATAAAGTAGACCACTTAATTATTGGTGGTGGAATGACATATACGTTTGTAAAAGCACAAGGAGGAAAAATTGGCGATTCTATTTGTGAAGACGACAAACAAGAGCTAGCGCTTAATATATTAAAAGAAGCAGAAGCAAAAGGAGTGCAAGTTCATTTACCTGTAGATGTAATTGCTGCTGATGATTTTAGTAACGATGCAGAAACAAAATTCTCTCCAGTAAATGAAATTCCAGACGGGTGGCAAGGTTTAGATGCTGGTCCAGAAACATTAGAGAATTTTAAGAAAGTAATCCTTCAATCTAAAACCATTTTATGGAATGGTCCTGTTGGAGTTTTTGAAATGGAAACTTTCTCAAAAGGAACTATCGCTATCGGAAGTTCTATAGAAGAGGCTACTAAAAATGGCGCTTTCTCTCTTGTAGGAGGTGGAGATTCTGTTGCGGCTGTTAAACAATTTGGTTTTGAAGATAAAGTAAGCTACGTTTCTACTGGTGGTGGTGCAATGCTTGAAAGCTTAGAAGGAAAAACACTTCCTGGTATTGCTGCGATACTAGATTAGTATTTCTTTTAAAAAATTATACTTAAAGCTCTTCAAAATTGAAGGGCTTTATTTTTTTAACAAATTTGATATGTTTATAAATGAAAAAAATACGATTTTTACAAATTGTTCGTTTAAATGAAAACCCATATTGATTGATGAAGCAAGTTATTACCGCACTGTTATTCAGCGCTTTTGGCTCCCCCGCCTTCGCCCAACAACCTTTAAGTAATCTCCATAAGAATATACAAGGAATAGAAATTTCTAGCGATTCCCTAAATCTTGTTGACCAAGAAATTCTTAAGGATACAGATTCAGTGCTAATAGACGGAAAGCGATATGTTATTGCTGAAGAAAAAATAATTCCCTATGGGTATGCAGACCATCCGGAGGCAAAAAAAATAGATAGTATTTGGATGAATGAATTTCTAAATGCTGGTTTGTATGATACTATCTACACAGATATTACCAATTTAGAATTTGAACCCGTTGATTATATTGACCTCCCTACAGATACCTTAAAAGTTCGTTTGGCTAAATTAAACCAAAAAACTCCTTTTAATGTTGAGTACAACCCGTCTTTAGAAAGCGTTATTAAAATGTTTTTAAAGAATAAACGTGGTTTTCTAACAAGAGTAATGGCTAGGAGTCAGTTTTATTTTCCTCTATTTGAGCAGTCTTTAGACAACCATGATATCCCGCTAGAAATGAAATATTTAGCAGTTATTGAGTCTGCTTTAAATCCGAAAGCAAAATCTAGGGTTGGCGCAACAGGAATTTGGCAATTTATGTACCCAACAGGGAAGGCATATGGGTTAGAAGTAAGCAGTTATGTTGACGAACGTAGCGACCCCATACGCTCTACAGATGCCGCTTGTAAATATTTGGGTAAGCTTTATGAAATGTTTGGCGACTGGGATTTAGCATTGGCCGCCTATAACTCAGGCCCAGGAAATGTAAATAAAGCAATTAGAAGAAGCGGGGGCTCTACTAATTATTGGAATCTGCGTACGTATCTACCTAGAGAAACTGCAGGATATGTACCAGCATTTTTAGCAACTATGTATATTATGGAATATGCTAAAGAACATGGTTTTGAAGATTATAAAACGAGAGCTGCTTATTTTGAAACAGATACGATAAGAATAAAAAGACTTATTACATTTGATCAAATATCGGAGTATCTACAAATAGACCGAGAGCAAGTTCAATTCTTTAATCCATCCTATAAACTCGATATTATTCCACTTATAGATGATAAAAATTATAGTTTAAGACTCCCTAGAGAAGCTATCGGAAGATTTGTAGCAAATGAAGATTCTATATACGCACGTGTGGATAAAGAGCTTAAATTACGAGAAAAACCCCTTCCAGAATTGGTAGAAACAAGCGATCAAATTAGGTATCGTGTAAAAAGTGGTGATGTTTTGGGTAAAATTGCTGAAAAGTATGGGGTACGTGTAAGCGAATTAAAAAGATGGAATGGATTAAGAAATAACAATATTCGTATTGGGCAACGCCTAATTATTTACCCTAAAAAACCCATCGCTACAACTAGCAATAAAACCAGTAAAACAAGCGCTTCCAAGGAATATATTGTTCGAAATGGCGATTCACTTTGGAGCATTGCAAATAAATTTCCTGGAATTTCTATTAAAAATATTCAAGAATGGAACGATATTAGTGGGAGTAAATTAAAACCAGGAACAAAACTGGTTCTTTGTAAATGTTAATCCACTAGATTAGGATGTATTTACATTGAACTCATCTTAACTCTTTGTGTTTAAACTAAAAAGTTAAGTTGTGTTCATTAAGTTTAATTACACTAAAACCTAAAATGATGAAAAAAATTTTAATGGGAATTATGGTCTTTTTATTGATTCTTTCATGTAAAGAAGATAAAAAAGAAAAATTTCTTCCAAATTCTGTTGGCGCCATCAATACATTGTCAATAGTAATTGATAACGATATGTGGAATGGTCGCGTTGGCGATTCTATTCGGAAATATTATGCAGATGAAGTTTTAGGACTTCCTGTGGTAGAACCTCTATTCACTATACATCAAATACCGTTTGAAGTTTTTTCAGGAGCAACTAGAAATAGTCGTAATGTTTTAGTAGTAAAAAAAGATACTGCGGAAGTAGCTGGACTAAGAACAGATTTATATGCAAAGCCACAAAAAGTAGGGATTATTAAAGCTCCAACAGAGGATGAAATCATTCAGAAAATAGCAGAAACTGCTCCCCAAATTATAAATGCTTTTAAAAAGAATGATATTCTTGAAAGTCAGGAACGATTTACCCGTTCCTTGAACAGAGAAACTGCGCTTTCAGAAGAATTAGGAGTTTCTTTAACCATGCCTTCCATTTATAAAATAGCAAAGCAAGAAGGAAATTTCTTTTGGATAGAACGTCAAATCCGTAAAGGAACCATGAATATTTTGGTATATGAAATGCCTTTAAATAGTATTCCAGACGATTCTACCCGTGTAGACGCCATTATTAAAATGAGAGATTCTATAGGAGAGAAATATATTCCAGGGAGAAGAGAAGGTATGTATATGATTACTGAAAAAGCGTATGCCCCTTATGTGTTTGATGCTGAAATTGCTGGAAGAAAAGCAATTGAAACCAAAGGAATGTGGGAAGTTAAGAACTTTGCTATGGCAGGACCTTTTATAAATTACATTGTTACAGACAAACCTAATAATCGCTTATTAGTTTTAGAAGGTTTTACTTTTGCTCCTTCAACCAATAAAAGAGATTATATGTTTGAACTGGAAGCTGTATTAAAAACACTAAAATTTACAAGTCCTAAAAAGGATCTTGCAATAAAATCAGAATAAAAGATAACTTTATAACATCAAAAAGCCCATTTGTATTGATACAAATGGGCTTTTTGATTAATCTTATTTTAAAAAGAATATTAGATATTCTCTTTTTTCTGATCAACTGTAGGCTCTTCGTCTTCTTTTGAGGCATCTTTAAACTCTTTGATACCGCTTCCTAGTCCACGCATTAATTCAGGTATTTTCTTACCTCCAAACAATAACAGTACTAAAATAACTACTATTGCTATTTGCCATGGGCCAATCATCCCTAGAAAAATGTTTAATGATATCATTTTAATAAATTTTAGAAAACAAATGTAATAAGAAATGTATACAATAAATCATATTTTTTCTTAAAATCGTCACTTTTACCACTTTGCGACTTATAGTAAAGAGGTTTTTCACGTTAAAAAAAAACAAATATCTGTAAACAGAAAGCATTGTAACGTCCTAATATTTATATTTGCTAGTGATGATGAATAAAAAAAGAAAGAAAAGAAAGCAGATTAAAAAAAAACTGCTCCACAAGTATAGACTTGTTATTTTAAATGAAGATACTTTTGAAGAAAAGCTTTCATTTAAATTAAACAGGTTAAATGTTTTTGTATTGGGGACACTATTTTCTGTTTTCATCATTGCTTTTACAACAATTTTAATTGCTTTTACTCCTTTACGAGAATACATCCCAGGTTATTCTTCTACCTCTTTAAAAAGAACCGCTATGGATCTTACGTATAAAGCAGATTCTTTAACCGCACAACTTAGAGCAAACGAATTATATTACGATAAAATTCAAAAAGTATTAAAAGGAGAGATTAACACTCAAGAAATTCATAAAGACTCTTTATTAGAGGAAGTTAGAAGAGATACGTCTCAAATAAGCCTATTACCAAACAAACAAGATTCGCTCCTAAGAGAACGTGTTGCTAATGAAGATAAATACAATTTATTTGAATCGGCTTCTGCTACTTCAGATTATGTGCTATTTCCTCCAGTAAACGGGACGCTATCTCAACAATACAATGCCAAAGAAAAACATTACGCAATAGATATTCTAGCTCCAAAAAACACCCCCATAAAATCGGTTGCCGATGGAATGGTTATTTTTGCAGAATGGACCGCAGAAACGGGTTATGTATGTATAATAGAACATGGTTCTGGTTTAATTTCGGTTTATAAACACAATTCGTCTTTAAGTGTAAGTCAAGGCGATCAAGTTAAAGCTGGTGAAGTTATTGCTATTATAGGAAATACAGGAGAACTTACCACTGGACCTCATCTACATTTTGAATTATGGAGCGAAGGGTACCCTGTTAACCCAACCGATTATATCGATTTTGAATAAAACTATATGTCACTAAAAGCATTTGCTGCCAAAATATTTGCCAAATATATACACTATAAAAACCAAAAGTGGATTAATTCTCCTGTGGAAACACAACAAAAAGTTTTCAAAGCGTTAATTGAAGGAGCAAAAAACACACAATTTGGTAAAGATCATAATTTTGAGAAAATTGAATCCTTTTCTGATTTTGCTAAGCGAGTTCCTGTTAGAGATTACGAAGAATTAAAACCCTATATTGAGCGTGTTGTAAAAGGCGAAGAAAACATTTTATGGCCAGAAAAGCCTGCTTATTTTGCAAAAACATCTGGAACCACCTCTGGAGCTAAATACATTCCTATTACTAAAGATTCCATGCCGCATCATATTGAAGCAGCAAGAAATGCTATTCTAAATTACATTTATGAAACAGGAAACGCTGATTTTGTAGATGGTAAAATGATTTTCTTACAAGGAAGTCCCGTATTAGACGAGAAAAACGGAATTAAACTCGGACGATTATCTGGAATTGTAGCACATTACGTACCTGGGTATCTTCAGAAAAATAGACTCCCTAGCTGGGAAACAAATAAAATTGAAGATTGGGAAACCAAAGTAGATGCTATTGTAGAAGAGACGCTCCCAGAAAATATGACGGTAATTAGTGGAATTCCTTCGTGGGTGCAAATGTACTTTGAGAGAATTCAGCAGAAAACCTCAAAAAAAGTAGGAGATGTATTTAAAAACTTCAATCTCTTTATTTATGGTGGTGTAAATTTTGAGCCTTATAGAGCAAAGTTTGAAGCTTTAATAGGAAGAAAAGTAGACAGCATTGAACTCTTCCCTGCTAGTGAAGGTTTTTTTGCTTATCAAGATTCTCAGCGTGAAAAAGGAATGCTATTATTACTAAATTCTGGGATTTTCTACGAGTTTATAAAAGCAGACGACTTTAATTCGGAAGCTGCAATAAGACTAACTATTAAAGAGGTTGAACTCCATGTAAATTATGTTATGATAATTTCTACAAACGCTGGTTTATGGAGTTATAATGTTGGAGATACCATACAATTTACTTCATTAAAACCATACAGAGTTATTGTTTCTGGGAGAATAAAACATTTTATATCTGCCTTTGGGGAACATGTTATTGCAAAAGAAGTAGAACAGTCCATGCGAGAAGCTATTCAAGCATTTGGAGCTTCTATAAATGAGTTTACGGTTGCACCACAGATTAATCCAGAAAACAACGAATTACCTTACCATGAATGGTTTATTGAATTTGAAGAAAAACCATCCGATATGGAGGGTTTTGCAAAAAAAATAGACGAAACACTACAACAGCAAAACAGCTATTATTTTGATTTAATTCAAGGAAAAGTACTTCAGCAATTAAAAATTACAAGTCTTGATTCTGGCGCTTTTACCAATTTTATGAAATCTAAAGGAAAACTTGGGGGGCAAAATAAAATACAACGCCTTGCCAACGACAGAAAAATTGCTGATGCTTTAGAAGAATTTATAAAAAGATAAAAAATTATCATTCTAATGACTTAATTTCTTGCTTCAAAAAATCATATTTAATTGATGTTAAGCTTTCAATAAAATAAAGGCAGACTTTAAACAAAAAACTCTTTATAAGGAATTGAGAGAGTTAATTTTCGCTTTCATAAGCATTATACTTCATAAAATGAAGCTTATCTGCACAAAAAATAAGTAATTTCAAAAAGAACTTGTATTTTTGCTCAGTAAAATATCTTATGAGTAAAATAAAATCTAGAACAAGAGCTCAAGAATCTTCAGGAGCAATAGAGCGAATGTATATCGCTATGAGACACCTATTTAATCGTGGTTTTTACAAACCAATGGGAGTGTCTGGAGAAACATTACGAGAATCTTTATTACAATTACGTCCAGAAATCTACGGTTCTGTTGCAGAAGAAAAAGTAGAACTTAATGGGTTGGTTTATATTCTTGATAGGCTTCCTATTGGGATAGAACAATGCAGATATATAAATTTAACTTCGGAAGAGGGATACAAAAATTCTAGTTTTAAGGTAATTATTCCACCGAAAAGGAGGAGAAATTGCTACCGCATTGACAACGACCAAATGAATATTGAGATTACAAGAGGGCGCTCAGACATCTACGATATTTTAACACATCTTACATTTCTATTTATTGAATCTCATAAAATTGCCGATAATGTTTTTATAGAAGAATCTGGGCAAACTATTAGAGATTGGCAGAAGTTAGAAGAAGCAGTTTTAAAAAATAAACTTACACAGCCTGAAAGAGAAATAGCACTTAGCCATGCAGCAAGTATTTTAGGAAGAACTTTTGAAGAATGCTTAGCAGCTCATAAATTATTCTCCATCAAAGACAGCCCCGAAAGATTTTTAGAAATTGTGTATTGGATGGGAAAAATTGCTCTGGAAGAATTAATAGATGGTAATAAAAGAACCATCACTTTCAGTCCTGTATTAAGAGAACGTTTAGGTCACCATATTCACGGAGAAATTTGGGCCAACAACATAAAAAAAATTCTTAAAAAAAATAATATCCTACACCGCCCTATTCATATTATAAGTGCCAACATGCACAGTGTGATGAATTCTTTATTCGCCTCGGCAGTTTTAAAGAAAGAATTTAGTAGTCAGAAAAACGATTATGACGTTTACGAGATGTTGAGTCAGCCAGAAAGTTCTTTTCTAAGAGGGAAAGTAAAAGCTTTTGCCGAAAAGAATGGTATGATTAGTATTGACGATACATCTGGCACCAATATAGATGTTCAAATTTTTGACACCTCAAAGATTGATTTTGACAAAATAAATTTTACTTTTGACAGCAACATTGAAAAAGATCAGATGCCTGTTCTTTTTGTAATGGATTATGCTTTTGGAGAGCAAGCTTATGAAACCATTGATGAGCTTTTAAAACCCTATAAAGCTAAAGGAGAAGATAAAGAATTTTTAAATATAGATTCGGTATCTATAATGGGAAAAGCTGGGATTTTAGAAGGAGGAAAAGGAGATTTAATGATTCCTAGCGCGCATATTTTTGAGGGAACGGCAGATAATTATCCTTTTAAAAACGAATTATGTGCCAAAGATTTTGAAGGAAATGGTTTACAAGTGTTTGAAGGAACTATGATTAGTGTTCTAGGAACTTCGCTTCAGAATAAGGATATTTTAAAGTTCTTTTACGATAGTACTTGGAATGTAATTGGTTTAGAAATGGAAGGAGCACATTATCAAAAAGCTATACAATCTGCTTCTAAAATTAGAAAGAGCATTTCTGAAGATGTAAAAGTGCGTTACGCTTATTACGCTTCAGATAATCCTTTAGAAACGGGAAGTACCTTAGCATCTGGTGGATTAGGAATTACGGGTGTAAAGCCTACTTATTTAATAACGAAAAAGATTTTAGAACAAATTTTTAAAAACAACTAACTAGCATGAGCGAGAATGTTCAACCTAACCAGAACAACAATTCCGAGGAAATAGATTTAGGACAACTTTTCAAAATGATTGGAGATGGATTTCGCAAATTCTTCAATTTTATCGGAAACATTATTAAAGGCATTTTTGGAATCATAATTGCCTTCTTGCTTTTTATCCAACTACACATTATTAAATTTATAATTGCAGGTGTAATTGGAGTAGTAATTGGAGGCTATTTAGATTATAGAAAAGAGCCTGTTTACGTTTCTACTATGGTTTTAGAACCAAACTTCCAAAGTGTACAACAGCTTTATAATAATATAAATTTTTATAATGAATTAGCAGAAGCTGAAGACTCTGTAGCATTGGCTGAGGCTTTTGAAATTGATGTCCATGAGGCTGCTAGTATTAAAGAGATTGAAGCAGAATCTTATTCTGATGAAAATCAAAAAGTAAAATTATTTGACGAATTTGTAAGAAGCTTAGATACCACCACGCAGAAAGCTATTGATATGGAGAAGTATCTAGAAAACTTTAATTCTTTTGATGCTCGTTTCCATACTGTTATTGTAAAAGCTACGGATAGTAGAGTTGCTAAAAAAATCCAAAGGCCAATTATTCAATCTATCTCTAGAAATGATTATTTCAAGGTTCAAAAGAATATTCGAGAACTTAACTTAACCATGCAAGATAGTATCTTAAAGAGACAGCTTGTTGAAATAGACTCTTTACAAGGCTTGTATAAAAGAGTTATGGAGAAAGAAGCTGATAAACCTATGCAAGGAACCAGTATTAGTTTAGGTGAAGGTGGAAATACAGAACAAAATAAAGAACTTGCTTTAATTAAACAAGTTGATTTAATAAAACAAGACTTGGTTCAATTAAACGAAGAAAGAGCTAATAAATCTGAAATTGTAAATGTTATTTCAGACTTCCCAAGAAGGGGTGTAGAGGCCAAAAGCATCTTTAAAAGATATATGTTTTTACTTCCTATTACTTTATTAGGACTTGTTTTACTTGGCTTATCTTTATTAGAATTAAATAAATTCTTGAAAGAGTATGCTGCTGAACAACATAAAAAATAATAGCAAACATATAAACACTAAAAAATCCTATCAAATTAAATTTGATAGGATTTTTTTATATCGAAAAATAAGGTATTATTAATTCTTATTGAATAGTCTTGTAAGTATCCTTTTCTTCTTCACTATATATTTTCATTTGTTTCATCCAATAAAAGAAAGCAATGAAACCAATAGTTATAAAAATACAATTGATTATGTTTGACAACCACCAACTGTTTAAAAAGCGTAAAGCATCTAAAGGAATGAACAAAACGTTCTCAAATAAATCCTGAATACCATAGAAAAAGTCACTCATCAGTAAAAGATATATTAAATTTACAGCGCAAAAATACAAAAACCTGACATGATATCAAGCATTTTTGAAAGAACTAATCCTATAAACTTCATAATTCTTTGTGTTTTTATCTCCTTATTTCTTATTGGAGGCTTTTTTTTGTATTTAGAAGTGCCGTTTACGTTAGAGGTTTTAATCAAACTGTTTCAGTCACTTATCATCATAATAACCTCTTTATTTTTAATTGATTTTATTAACAGAAAAAACTTTTTGACAAAGAGTAATTCTTTTACTTTATTTTTCTTTGTTCTGATATTCTGTTTGTTTACAAAGATATTTAACCAAACAAATCTTCTTATATCCAATGTGTTTATTTTAATGTCTTTTAGAAGATTGGTTAGTATTCGTTCAAATAGAGATATAGAAATTAAAATTTTTGATGCCTCTCTTTGGGTATTTGTCGCCACTTTTTTTTATAGCTGGTCGCTACTATTTATTCTATTAGTTTTTGCTGGAATTTTTCTTTATAAAAAAAATGATTATCGAAATTTACTTATTCCATTTGTAGCATTATCGGTAGTTCTTGTGTTGGCATTCACTTTTTATTACCTAACAAATCATCTAGAAAAATTCTATTCCTTAGTTTATTTTGCGCCAGAATTTACCATAGAAAAATATGAAGACATCCGTTATATCATTCCGCTACTATTTATTTGTGTAATGGGGATTTGGAGCACTATAGCATTTTTTTTAAGGAAGCAAAGCAAGTCTTTTGTTACTAGAGTTCCTGGGATTTTAATTTTTCTCATGCTCATCTTAGCAATTTTAGTGGCTATAATTTCGGAAAGTGCAAACACTTCTGAAGTTATATTTTCCATTTTTCCACTCTCCATAATTATTGCAAAAAATGTGGAGAATATTAAAAAACTATGGATAAAAGAGATCTTTTTGTGGTCTTTTATAATCTTGCCTTTTATAATTTTATTTTTGTAGCTTTTCTCCATAGGCTAGATCTCCAGCGTCGCCAAGGCCTGGAACAATATAACCCTTATCATTTAACTTCTCATCAATAGCGCCAATCCAAAGCTGAGTTTCCTGTGGAAGTTTATCTTTTAAAAAATCTATGCCTGGCTGTGCAGCAATAACAGAAATTATGTGCACTTCTTTAGGTAAGCCCACCTTTGTGAGTGCTTCAAAAGTTGCCAATAATGATTGTCCAGTTGCCAGCATTGGGTCGGCCAGAATAAGCACTTTATTATCTAAGTTTTGTGAAGCAAGGTACTCCACATTAATTTCAAATTCTGTTTCTGAAATATGATAACGATATGCAGATATAAATGAAGAATCTACCCAATCAAAATAATTTAAAATTCCGTTGTGCAACGGAACCCCTGCACGCAAAATAGAACAAACAACTACCTTGTCATCAATCAAGTTTGCTTTAATTTCTGACAATGGAGTCTGTATTTCTTCCGAAGAAAAATGTAAACTTTTACTCATTTCATAAGCTAAAATTTCTCCAATACGCTCAATGTTTCTTCTAAAACGCATCCTATCATTTTGAATGTTGACATTTCTTATTTCAGCTAAAAAATGATTAACAACAGAGTTTGTTTCACTTAAATTATGGACCTTCATCAAAACAATTCTTTTAATTCTTCTCTCAAATTTACACATTCTCTAAATTCATCCGTCTTTAAATAAGTATATTTGTGGTTTAAAGTAAAAATTGAATGTTTAGCGAACTTGCTTTTAAAATTTTTGAAGAGAGTATTCTTACCTATCATATAAAAGATACGGTAAATCAACCCTTTGAAAATCCGTATCCAAAAGATGATATATCCCATCTTTTATACCGCAAAAATTGGATTGATACCGTACAGTGGCACTACGAAGATATTATTCGTGATCCAAATATTAATGAGAAAGAAGCCTTGGTATTGAAACGAAAAATAGATGCATCAAATCAAGATCGGACCGATACGGTAGAATATATTGATAGTTATTTTCTTCAGAAATATAAAGACGTTTCTGTACAACCCGATGCTACCATCAATTCGGAAAGTCCTGCTTGGGCTATTGACCGACTTTCAATTTTGGCATTGAAAATTTATCATATGAAAGAAGAAGTTACGCGTGCCGATGCTTCAGAAAATCATAAAAAACAATGTCAAGAAAAGCTAACAATTCTCCTAGAACAAAAAAAAGACCTTTCATTGGCTATTGATCAGCTTTTAAATGATATAGAAACAGGGAAAAAATATATGAAAGTGTACAAACAGATGAAAATGTACAACGACGAAAACTTAAACCCTGTACTTTACAAGAAATAAACTAAAGATGAGTAATAAAAAAGACATTCATATTTTTTGCATGAAGTGGGGTACACTTTACGATGCTACCTATGTAAACCGTTTGCACAGTATGGTAAAGCGCAATTTAACGCTCCCTTTTACCATGGTTTGTTTTACAGATGATGAAACTGGAATTGATGAAGATATTAAATGTTTTCCCATTCCAGAAGTTAAAATAAACTCCAACCTTCCTGAGCGGATGTGGAAAAAGCTAACTACGCTAAAAGAAGACCTTTATGGATTACAAGGAACCGCTTTATTTTTAGATTTAGATGTAGTTATTGTAGATAATATCGATTGTTTTTTTGAAGATGATAACGCCTTTATGATTATTAAAGATTATAACAAACAATGGCGAATTACAGGAAACTCATCGGTTTATCGGTTTGAAATTGGCAAACATGGTTATGTTTACGATTATTTTGTTGAAAATTTCGATACTATAAGAAAAGACCATCGAAATGAGCAAGAATACCTTTCGTGGGCAGTTCATGAAAAAGGATTATTAAATTATTGGCCAACCGAATGGTGCCCAAGTTATAAATATGATTGTGTTTCTAGGATTCCGTTTGCATTTTGGAAAGTTCCAGAAATCCCTGAAGGCGCAAAAATTATTATTTTTCATGGGGAAATAAATCCGCATAAAGCAATCAAAGGAGGTCGTGGGAAATGGTATCGATACGTACGCCCTGCAAAATGGGTAGCCAATTATTGGAAATAAGATCCTAGTAAACTATCTGGAAGCAAACCAGAGGGATTAGAAAAACTGAAAAATATTTTACCTAAGTCCTTCGTTAACTCAGGGCAGGCTATGAAACATAAAAACCTCGATTATCGAGTAAAATGAATCCTACAAAACATATATTAGTAATCCGTTTTTCGGACATTGGTGATGCCGCTATTGCTGTGCCCGTACTTAGGTGTGTGCTTCAGCAAAATAAAAACATCAAAATTACCGTTGCTACCAAGGCATTTTTAAAACCTGTTTTTGAAACGGTAAAAGGTGTGGATGTGGTAACTGCTCACATTCGTGGAAAACATAAAGGTTTTAAAGGCTTACTAAAATTTTATTCAGAAATAAAAGAAAATAATTATACTGAAATTGCCGATTTACACGGCTCTCTTCGAAGCACTGTAATTAAATCTCTTTTTAAACTGAAAAATGTTTCTTCAAAAACTATTGATAAAGGAAGAACTGAAAAGAGGAATTTAGTTGCGGGGAAAGAATTTAAACCTCTTAAAACTACCATAGAGCGTTATGCAGCTGTTTTTAGAGCTTTAGGCTGCCAAGTAGACCTTTCAAAAGATATTGTTCCTAAAAACCCCGATTTACCCTCCAAAATTTATGATTTACTAGGAAGAGACTCCAAAAAATGGGTTGGTATTGCCCCTTTTGCTTTTTTTGATACAAAAATGTATCCGATAGACTTAATGGAACAGGTTATTGAGTACCTCTCAAAAACCAACTTTTTTAAAATTATTCTATTTGGAGGGCCTAAAGATGAATCTGAATTAGAAAGGTTAAGCACAGCCTATCCAAATACCGTTTTTACTTTCAAAAAAATTACGTTTGAAGAAGAATTACAACTCATTGCTCACTTAGATTTAATGCTCTCTATGGATAGTGGCAACGGACACTTAGCAGCAATGTATGGGGTAAAAGTAATTACACTTTGGGGCGTTACGCACCCATACGCTGGATTTTATCCTTACAAACAACCTAAGGAATATGCCTTACTTTCTGATAAAGAAAAGTACCCGCTTATTCCAACCTCTATCTATGGAAATAAAGCCCCAGAAGATTATAAAGAGGTTATGAGAACTATATTACCTCAGCATATTATTAATAAAATAGAAGAGGTTTTAAAACCCTAATCAATACCTCATGGACTTAATTCTAAGCTTTCCAAAGGGCTCTACATCGAGATTATTGATTAAAATACAAAATCAACTACCTCGAGGCAAGCTACGAGGTATTGAAAAGAAAATAATTTAATCCATTTAGACTTAGAGCCCTTCGGTAAACTCAGGACAGGCTCTGGGAAATAAAACCCTCTATGAGGGATTAAAAATCAACCACAATGAAAAAAATAGTTGTTTCTCTTTTTTTACTACTGAATATTACTTCTCTTTTAGCACAAGAGACAACCTATACCACTAAAAGCAATATTCAATACTATGATGCCGCTACAAATGCTTCGGATGCCTATATTAACGAACGCTGTGTGCTAGATTTATACTATCCTACAAACATAGAAAACTACCCAACAGTAGTTTGGTTTCATGGTGGCGGACTTACAGGTGGAGCTAAAGAAATACCTGAAGCTCTAAAAAATAAAGGAATAGCAGTTGTTGGGGTTAATTATCGTTTAAACCCAAAAGTAAAATCGCCTAAATACATTGAAGATGCAGCTGCTGCTGTGGCATGGGTTTTTAAAAATATTGAGGGTTATAAAGGGAATTCTTCCCTCATATTTGTTTCTGGACATTCAGCAGGCGGTTATTTAGCAAGTATGATTGGTTTAGACAAATCGTATTTGGAAAAATTTAATGTAGATGCTAATGCTATTGCAGGACTCATTCCATTTAGCGGACACGCAATTACTCATTTTACCATCAGAAAAGAACGTGGCATTCCAGGAACACAACCTATAGTTGATAGTTTGGCTCCTTTATATCATGTTCGAGCAGATGCTCCTCCATTATTATTAATTACTGGCGATAGAGAAATGGAAATGCTAGGGCGCTATGAAGAAAATGCTTATTTAATGCGAATGATGAAAGTTGCGGGACACAAAAATACTACCCTATACGAAATGGATGGTTACGGACACGGAATGACAGAACCTGCCTTTCCACTACTTGTTAAAAATGTAAGAAGTATAGTCTCCGAACTAAATAAAGCTAAGAAATAGCTGTTTTAGTACCCTTACTAAACACTTTTATTACCTGCTAGCATAACTACCGCATTGTACAACGGCAAGGACCCAATCCTTGGAAAATATCTACCCCAATGGTAATCATGTGGGTTCCTGTGCTGTACGCTTGTATCTCGTTGAGAATAACTTGGTAGGAATAAGCAAAGTAAAAACTTCCCTTTTTCATCCCAATCATAGGACCAACATTTAATGGATCCATAAATTGATCGTTTAAGAAACGGTAGCTAATTCCTGCCCAATAATAATCCTCAAAGTCCCAATACCTAACTTTCATGTTGATATCGGTACTCGATCTTCCGTCACTTTCATAAAGTTGAAAAAACACTGATGGTTCCCATTCAAAATTAGAACGTATATTCTTTTTAAATCGATATCCAGAATACACATAATAATTTCTGAGTCTATTAGGTTCGTTTATAGCAAAGACATTTAAATCTTTATTTAAGATATTCGAAGCATTTAAACTTGCAAAAAAACCTCCACTCCTTAATAAAACTCCCACATCAAAATTATGATTTGTAGTAGAACGATTATCGGTAATGCTAGGATCTGTATTGTCTGGAATACCATCTCCATCCGCATCAAAATTATTAATATCTAAACGAAACTGATTAATATTATAGGAGATTCCAAAGGACAAAAAACGATCTTCAGACTCGTCTAAAGTAAGGTGGTGAGCAAAAGAGAGTCTCGCTCCCATTTGCTGTGTATTTCCATTTCTATCATTATAAAACAAAGCACCAACCCCAGATTTATCGCCCACACGAACATCTCCCACAAGGGTTTGGGTATCTGGCGCATCATTAATACCCACCCATTGCGTTAAGGCATTCCCTCGTATTTTTACATAATCTCCAATTCCGGCATAGGTAGGGGAAATTACAAATTCGTTGTCTGCTAAATATTGTGTAAATGTAGGAAGTGTTAATTCCTGAGCTTTAACAGAAAAGCCTACCGTTATTGCAATTATAAAAAGATACTTTTTCATTTTATTTTAAAATTTTTATCATGATGAGACTCAAACAAAAAATAATTCTGTTTGAGTCTTATCAATTTTTCTTTATCTATAAAGTGTAAAATGTCCAACAAACTCTCTATCGTCCTCTGCACCATTCAGCTTAATAACATACCAGTAATCTCCTGTTGGTAATAAGGCACCGTTATAACGTCCATCCCATTCGTCTCCAACACGAAGTTCTGCAACCACCCTTCCGTAGCGATCATAGATTTTGGTAACTATTTTAGGATATAAGAGCGTGTTTTTAGGAGTCCAAGTATCGTTATTATTATCGCCATCTGGAGTGAATACATTTGGAACATCTATATCTATAAATTCCATCTCAATCTGCGCAACAACTTCACACCCATTAGCATCTATAACTTTAACTTCATAAACACCACTTTCTCTAATAACATATTTGGAATCGTTTCCATTAGAAACCCCATCAATAAAATACTCATACGGAGCAGCTCCACCAGTAGGTAAAATGGTAAACTCGTTAATATTACTTTCTCCTACCGAAAGGTTTAAAGGAACTATTGGATCTACTGTGAAATCCACAGTTTTCTCACATCCAAAGTAAGAAACAGTAACCGTATGTTTTCCTGGGGCAAGGTTTGAGAATCTATTTTCAAACTGATCTACTCCTCCATCCAAAGTGTAAATAACATCTTCTAAATTATCTTGAGCCAACATAATTGTAACCTCATTAACCGCACTATTGTCAAAACAATTCTGACTCATCTCTGCTCTTGGAGAAAGATCAACCGATTTATCCAATGTTACAATAACATTTGTAGAACATCCATTGGCGTCTTTAACAAAAACAACATAAGTTTCTCCCCCCTCTAAACCGTCAAACATTGTTTTGTTTTCTATAAACTTATCGTCTTCTTGCGTATTTAAAGCGGTATAATAAGGAGGCGTACCCCCTTCAATATTAATTTCAAAGCTTGCTGTTTTGTCTCCAGCACAAAACTCTTTCTCCAAAATATTGGCCTTAGCAGCAACTGGACTTGGTGCAACAATCTCCTTTTTATAAACAAATGGGTTACAACCTTTAGAATCCTGAGCAATAATGGTATACGTTCCTGGCTCTAAGTCTTCAAAAACATTTTTGTTTTGGAATTGATCTAGATTTGGAGATATTGCATATTGATATACTCCAGAACCTCCTTGAAGCTCTAATTCTATGCTACCTAAATCGTCTGAACATATAGGATTGAAAATTACAGGTTCTTTAGAGGTTAGTTCCTCCCCTTCTTCAATCTGAATACGCTCTTGCGCTATACAATCGCCACTTTCAACCTCAACAAAATAAACCCCAGCAGGTAAATCTGAGAATGTATTTCCTGATTGCTGTGGTCTTACCACTACATTTCCTGAAACATCGAACAACGTATATAAATAATCTCCTAAACCACCGGTTACATCAACTTTAATATAGCCTGTTGCTTCGTCATAACAACTTACATCTGCAACTACAGTAGGTGTAATTTCTAGAGGACGTATTGGAGATATTGTTACACTATTTGAAATATTTGAAATACAACCATTAGAATCTCTTACATAATATTGATGCATTTCTGTTGTTGTAATGGGTTCTGGGACATCAATTTGAATGCTATTGCCACTCATACTCATCCAACCACTATTTGCTGAGGTACTGTATTCATAACCCGAACCTGTGCCACCTGTTACAGTTAATTCTAACGTAGCTCCTGTTGTACACGTATTACCTGCTACTAAACGTAATGAAGCAAATACCTCCGTTGGTTCTGTAACTGAAACTGGAAGAGTGACAAAATCACAATCGTGATTATCGGTAACTGTTACACTATAATCTCCTGCTCCCAGATTATTAAATACAT
Source organism: Galbibacter sp. L-19 (assembly GCF_056857615.1). Lineage (NCBI taxonomy): Bacteria > Pseudomonadati > Bacteroidota > Flavobacteriia > Flavobacteriales > Flavobacteriaceae > Galbibacter > Galbibacter sp. L-19. Next base: position 33,804 of record NZ_JBSXNL010000047.1, on the reverse strand, counting down.
TTGACAATTGTGGTGCAGAGCTAGAAATAACTCCTCCACTCTGGTCAAGTCTATTTAAGATATACAAATACTCAACCGTAGCATCAAAATCAGGTCTACCACCAGTAACTCCTGTAACCGTTATACTTCCTGTTTTATCTCCCTCACAAAGCACATCAATAGAAGTTGCAGTAGCTGTTGCATTAATAGGAGTAGGTTGCGTTAGCGTAACTGTTTCTATCTCTTCACAACCTTCAGCATCTTTTACGTATACTTCATAAATTCCTGCTGAAACATTCGTGAAAATATTATTTACGCTATAATCTCCAGTTGAAGGAGTAGCTCCCTGTAAAACTAAGGCATATTGATAGCTTCCCCATCCTCCGGTTGCAGTAGCAACAATCTCAGCTTGATTTGTAATACAACTCAAATCTTCTGTAACCACAGCGTTTAGATCTAGTCCTTTTGTAGGGGACTTTATATTTACTGTATTAGATGTAGCTGGACAGTAAGGAGAATCTAGAGCAATAACTTCAACATAATAATTCCCTGCTGGAATTCCACTTATAGCTATTGGCGTTGAAGCTATCCCTGATCCTGTCACCCCAATAGATGTTCCATTACTAGCAAACACTTCATAAGTATAATCTCCAATATAATCGCTTACGTTAATAGTAATTTCTCCTGTTGCGGAACCAATACAGCTTACCGATGAACTCGCATTAGCCGTAGCTTTGATAGTATTATAAGGATTTACTGTATATGGAGCTGTAATAAAGAAGCATCCTGTTACATTATCTGTTACTTGGAAGACATAATCTCCTGGTGTTGGCAAATCAAAGTTTATTGTTTGTCCAATTAATGGTTTTGTCGGCCCTACAGGTAGTAATTCAACTGAAAAATCTCCAGAACCTCCATCTATTGTAACGGCAACTTCTTCAGTATTAGCACATGTAATGGCTCTTACTGGTGTAACTCCTACCGCTGTAATTTTAGGAAGTGTATTTATTGTTACTGGGTAAGTATCAAAACACCCATTTGCATCTTTAACATATAATGTATAGGTTTCATCGTTTCCAGTATCAACTACATCAAAAACATTACTGTTTTGATAATTTGTCCCATCTATACTATATAAATAAGGTGCTGTTCCTGTAATAGGGTCTACATTGACTGTAATTTGCCCTACTGCAATAGTATTATCTGGGTTACATGAAAATTCTGTAGTAACCACGGCCATAAAATCTAAAGCGGATGGCTCAGTAATTTCTACAATCTCTTCATCAAAGCATCCTAAAACTGAACTTACCGTAATTGTATAGTTTCCAACTGGCAATCCTGTAAATAATCCACTTGTATTCGTAGCCGTATTTGGACCCGTTAATACATATGTATAAGGAGGGTTTACAGATGTAGAAGAGTTTACAGTTGCTTTAATAGTTCCATCACTTAATCCTTCACAAGAAACATTTGTTTTCTTAGATATTATTAATTCCGGAATTATAGGGGCTTCAAGCTCTAAATCTATTTGTTCATCACAACCCACACCATCTGTAACTGTAAATATATAGGTTCCAACTTGATCTAGACCTGTAAAGGTAGCTATACTTCCGTTGTTTGCTGTAGTTCCATCAGGATATTCAACTTCAAATGTGTATGTACCATTTCCTCCAATTGCATTGATTGTAACTTGTCCTCCAAGATTATTATTAGAGGCATCACATGATATACTACTATCTATAGTATAATTTAGTGCTATTTCTTCATATAAAGTAATTGGAGTTAATAAAACCACAGAACAATCCCAGTTATCAGAAATTCTAACTTCGTAATCTCCTGCACCTAAGCCTGTAAAAACTGTTGTCATTCCTGTTTGAGGAGCCCCAAAATCAACTCCATCTTTAATCAATTGGAATGTATAAAGTCCTCCTGAACCTCCAGTAACATTATCTACTGTAATTTCTCCACTCAATCCTTCACAATTTTGAGTTGAAGCATTAATATCTCCAATAATTGGTGTTGGATTAATAATTCCTTCAGAAGGTAATTGAACTGAACAACCTTTTTGATCGATTACCCATATTTCATATGTACCTGTAGCCAAGCCTTGAAAACGAGGGCTATCAGAATAATTAGTAATATCATTTTCATCTGCGATTGGCGTTGTGTCTACATAATATTTATAGCCACCCCAACCACCAGATACATTAGTGATTTCTATGATGCCATCATTTAAACTACACGTTTGCGCTGTTGCACTTGCCGTAGCAGTTATATCAACCGATGGTGTAGCAATGGTAAATATTGTAGTTTGAGTACAATAAGGAGCGTTATCTTGAACTACTTCAGCTAAATAAACTCCTGCATCAAACTGATCTAATGTAATTATTGTATTTGCTATACCAGTATCCGATTTTATAGGAGTTCCATCATCAGTCCTATCATTTGGAGTGCCATTAGTATTATAAATATATACGAAAACGTCTCCTATATAGGTTGGATCTACCAATTCTATTTCTATTTCTCCTGTTGCAGAACCAAAACAAACTACACTAGAAGTAACATTTAAGTCGATTTCAAAAGTATTTGGATCGGTAAGTTCAGCTGTAGTGTTTAATTCACAACCTGTATTATCATTAACAACTTTTATTTGATAATTTCCAATATCTAGTCCTGTAAAAGTATGTGTGTCTGAACTCGCAGTACGTGTATCCAACTCATTGCCAGCAGTATCATAAAGTGTATAAATTAATATATCCGAACCTATTCCAAGAGATAAGGTAGCGTCTACTTTAATCTCTCCATCTCCACCTCTACAAGTTGGATTAGTTGGTATTGCCACGATATTATCTAATCGGTTATATGGTAAAATTGTTTCAGTATCTGAAATAGAACATCCATGTTCGTCATAAACATTTACAACAACACTACCCCCAGCAATATTTGTAACATTGAAAGATACTTCATCTCCCTTTTGAGTTCTGTCATCGGCTGGATCTCCTGGTGTTCCATTATCGTAAATAAACTCATAGGTATAATCTCCTGTACCTCCATTAACTCCACTCGCCGTAACTGTTGCTTTATTCAAGGAATTTCCTGTGGTACAAGCAAACTCAGTAACATTTAATGTTAAGTCTTCAAGTACTTCAGGCTGATAAATAGTTTCTGTAATGGTGGAAGAACATTGATTATTAGAATTTCCTATTACCTCAATAGTATATTCATTTCCAGCAACTGTACCTGCTAAACCACTAAATGTAGCTTGATATGAAGGCGCAGCATTATCTGGTTGAATATTGGTAATTGAAGATCCATTTAATTCCGTAATAACAAACGTAAAGGGCCCGATACCATTGTCTACTGCCGAAACAGTAATCGTTCCATTGTCGGCATTAAAACAATCTACATCCGTTTTATTTTCTATTGCAGGAACTGGCTCTAATTTAACTGGTACATCTACATTTACAGAAACTGTACACCCTCCATTTGCAGCATCTGTTACTGCAATTGTATATGTTCCAGGAACATTTGCTTGTGTAAAAATTGTAGGGTTTGTAACCATGGTAACATTTGTAGCAGGGTTACTAAATCCGGCTGGTCCTGTAATTGTATAGGTAATATTTGAAAGGGCAGAACCTGAAGAGCCTCCGTTTACTTCAAAAATGAGTTCAGCATCTTCATCCCCTATTTGGCAATCTAATTTTTCATTTACATCCGCTTTAACAGTTAACGGTTCATAAATGTTTACTGCTGAAGTTCCAGTTGTAATACAGCCATTGGTATCTTTTACTAAAATATCATAACTACCTACTGCAAGGTTTGTAAACTCATTATCGTTTAACTGACCAAAAGTTATTCCATTATCGATAGAATAATAATAATCTCCTGATCCTCCAGTTGCTATAATAGTGATAGTAGAACTTCCGTCACAATTATCTGTTACTATGTCTGTAATAGATGGGGGTTGAGAAATGTTAAGTGTAACATCTCCTATATAATCTTCACATCCAAATTGGTCTACAACAGATATACTTATAGTTATCGAAACAACTGATGGATCTAAAACATCATCAATAGAAACTTCCATTGGGTTGTTAGTAGTTCTAATTTCATCGGCAGTATCACTAACACCATCTCCATTCGTATCAAAATTAGTACTTGTAAGAATATAGGTGTATTCTCCACCGCCACCTGTAATATCAGGAACTTCTATTAACCCTGCTGTTTCACAGGTAATATCTCTTATGTTATTAGGATTTCCTGAGATTGGGTCTTGTTCTTCAATAAGAATGTTTTCAGTAGCACCAACACAACTGTCATTATCGCTATCATCAACCTGAGTAACAGTTATATAATATTCTTGGTGAGGAGGCAAACCAGTTACTGTAATGTCTTGTGGAGAAGTAAAAGGAACTATTCCCCCACTTGTTGTTACAACATTTCCATCAATATCAAATAATTCCCAACGCATCCTATTTTCTACTGTTCCATCTGTATCGGTAACTGTAAATGTAATTTCAGCATCATTACTGCCTGAGCAAGCCGGCTCGTAGGTACTTGTAATCTCCATTGGGAGTGTTACTATATCATTTACATTTTTACTGCTTTGACGTACACAACCCACATTATCTCTTACATAAAACACATAGGTTCTACCTGGTATTAGCGGGTTTGTTGGTGTTAAAGAATTAAACACATGATTTCCAGAAGTTGGTGTAGTCCAAGAAGCTGTTGCTGGATTAAAAGTACTTGGATCCTCTGTATAAGTATATTCATAAGGAGGAGCTCCTTGTGTTCCTTGAACATCTACCAATATCTCATTACAATTAACAATAATAGCATCAATAGTAATATTAAGATCATCTAAAGGATAAGGAATAATATATCTAGGAAAATCTTTTTGACAAATAGTATTTCCAGATCCATCTACAGTCCTAATAGATGGATATACTATCTCCCCTGATAAATAATCTGTACCTGTAAATTGAGGTGAAGATTGCCAAGTTATTCCTCCATCTGCACTAAACTCAACAGTACCTATAGTAGTTGTATAATTTTCAAATTCAAACCCATAATCTGTATCAACAGCACTCACACAACTAGCTGGTAAAATTGGATCAATAGTTGCCGTTAGTTCATCTGGAGCTATAATTGCTGCAGTAGCTGGAGCAGGACAACCATAATTATCGGTTACTGTAATGGTATAGTTTGCAGGAGGAAGATTGTAAAAAGTTCTGCTATTCCCTGTAAAATTATCTACAGTAGCTACATTTGTAACTCCATCATTTACAACAATATCAAAAGGGCCTACGCCTCCAGAAATAGTTAATTCTAAAGAACCCTTGTCGTCATGACATTTAGGTTGTGTAGCTGTAACAGCTGTACTTATTGAAGTAACTTCTTTCACCTCAACAGTTTCCATGTAATTACATACACCGCTTCCATCTTTTACATAAACATCGTATAAACCTGCATTACCAGAAGTAATCGTTAAAATATTTGTGCTTATATAGTCTGCATTTGTTGGTATAACTCCATCATCCATAAAGGCATACTCATAACTTCCGTCTCCCCCCGATGCTGTTACTTCAATAGATCCATCGTTACAAGCTATATCTGTTGGGACAACTACTGCATCTAATTTTTCCGTTATAGTAACATCATCTAATGTAAGACTACATCCAAATCCGTCTTTAATTGTAATATCATAATCTCCTGGTACAAGTCCAGAAATAGTATGATGTGTGGCATCAATATTAAAACCCTTAAAGATTCCTCCATTGATACTTACTTGATAGTTTCCATTTCCATTTGTTACCTCAATTTCAATTGTAGCATTGTTATCGCCAGCGTAACAAGTTGTTGGAATGGCAGTAAAAGTAATAGGGTTTGGAGCGGTTACTGATACTGCGGTTGATACTCCCTCACAATTATTACTATCTTTTACACGTACTATATAATCTCCTATTGGTAAATTGCTAAAAACTCTATTCGTCCCATTAGCAGCAAACTCATATCCTGCAATAGAGATTCCTGCTGTATCCTCCAACTGGTATGTATATCCAGGTGTTCCTCCAGTGGCTGTTGTTGCAGTTATGGTAGCTGTTGCTACATTACATGTTATTTCTGAAGTTATTTGTGCAGTAACCACTACTGGATCTGGTTCTGTAATGATAAAAAGTAAATCTTTACTACACGCAAGAGAAGGGGTAGCACTTTGATTATCAATATCCCGAACGGATAATGTATACGTTCCTGCTCCTAATCCTACAGAAATTGTTTCTGTAGCACTGGTTGATGTTCCTAATGCGGAAGTAGCAAAATTATCCAAGCTATATTCATATCCACTAGCACCGAAATTGGTTACTGAAATGGTAACTTCACTATTGTTATCTCCATTACAGCTTACACTAGTTGTACCTATAACTTCTGCTGTAAACTTGTGACCGTCTTCAACAATAACCTTAATATCTTTACTTAAAGGACATTTTTCTGGTATTTGAGTTACTAAAATATCATCTATAGTTAAATCATTTCCATCTTCTACTGTTGAATTGGTTCTAACCACCAAATCTAACTCAGTATGACCATTCGGATTTAAATCTATAATAAATTGCTCCCATTGTTCTGACTTAGGAATAATACCTGTTAAGTCTTGAGCAATAACAGCATCATTACTTGGATCTACTAATTGAATTACAATATTAGGGTCTCCTTTACTAGAACCTGTAAAAGATTCCATTAAATTTTGTCCCCATATAGAAACTTGTACATCTTGGTTGGGAAGGAAATCTTTTATTGGCTTTCTGTAAATAACACCACCCATTCCGGCAACACCCCCAATATTAATAGCTAAGAATCTACCGTTCGTATTTCCTGTGTGATCTATAACATCAACCCAATCTCCAAAGTCTTGTGCTATTTTTTGAGTTACCGAATATTCACCATCGTTAATTCTAGTATCGTTTATATCTTCCTGAGATCCGCAATTTCCTCCAGCTATTTGATCTTCATAACAGTAAACTGAAGAATCAATACTTGGGATGCTTGTGTTCGGACCCGATCCAAAATCTTCCACCAATAAAACACTTGGAGTAGCAGGTAAATTACTAATATAATTAACCGTTATATCGTGAGTTCCAGGAGCTACCCCTTCAAATTCGTTAGATACTTGTTCAGTTCCTCCATTCAACTGATAAGTATAATCATACGTTGAAGGTGAAGCGTTAACAGTTATGCTTCCTGTACCATCGCAATTATAATCAACTAGGGCATCTAATTCAGGCTCTTCTGGTCCTTCTTCTACCGTAATTGGCATAGGTCCAAAAATACATCCGCTAGCATCTTTTATATATAATTCGTATGTTCCCGGCATTAAATTTTGAGTCGCAGATGCCCCATAACTTGATCCACCATCAAAACTATATTCATATGGAATTGTTCCTCCTTGTGCATTGGTAATTCTAACATCGGCACCAACACTCGGATTGCATTCTACTAAAGCTGCCACATTTGCTGAAGCTGTTAACTCTTGCGGCTGGTTTATCGTATAAAATAAATCTACTTCACATCCTTGGGAGTCCTTTACAACAATATTATAGTTTCCAGAGATAAGATTATTAAATACATTTGATGGTTGAAACGTTGAGCCATTATCAATAGAATATCCAGTATAATTTCCAGAACCTCCTCCTGCAGTTATGGTTAACGTAGATGTTGTTCCATTACATAAAATTTCTGTATTTGAAGCTGTTACCTTAAGCTCAGGGTCGGCAGTAATGGTAATATCGTATTTGGCTTCACAATATCCAGTTCCTCCAGCATGATCTCTTACATATACATCGTAATCTCCAGCTGTGGTAATATTTACGGGGTTGGTTGTTGAAAAAGAATTTGGTGTGATGCCATCAGGAACAATAGCATATACATAATTTCCATCACCTCCCGTTGCTGTAATGGTTACATCTGTTGATGTCCCACAAGCTGAAATCGGATTTGCTGAAGCTATTACATCCAACTCCGGATTAACCGTAATGGTTTCTGTATCGGTACAATTCTTTTCATCAGTTACTGTAACTGTATAAGTTCCGGGACCTAACTTATCAAAGCTTCCTGTTGTATTGGTTCTCCCTCCATTTAATGTATAACTTAAAATCCCAGAACCACCAGAAATTACAGAAGCTGTTAATGTTAATCCTGTTGTGGCGTCATAACAAACATCATTTGCAGAAATAGAAAGTACTGGTGGAATAGCTGCATCAATATTAAAATTACTTGTTGCTACATTACATCCATTAGCATCTTGTACTTCAATAGTATAACTTCCAAAAGAAAGTCCTGTAAAGGATCCTGAAGTATTACTAGTTATTGAAGTATTTGAACTATCTAAAAGGTTATATGTATAACTTCCCCATCCTCCAGATGCAGTTATAGTTACGGATCCTAAAACTGCACCAGATGGAGAACAACTCTCATGTGTTATATCTGGAGTGCCCAATACTAATTGTGAAGTTGGTTCTTCTATGGTAACAGTATCGGTATCTGTACAATCTGTTTGAGGGTCTGTTACAGTAATTGTATAAACTCCTGCTTCTAATCCAGTAATATCTATTATTGAATTTGTTTGTGGTGTAGCCGAAGATTGTACTTCTGTATTTGATGCATCTACAACGGTATAATTATAATTAGTAATGAATCCGCTTACAGTATATCTTATTTCTCCATCTGATCCATTAACACAACTTACATTACTAATTAACTGCCCTACTACTCCTATTGGAGTTGATAGAGGAATAGTTAGGTTTTCATTATAAGTACAGCCTTTTTCGTCTGTTACTTTAAAGGTATATGTATTACCTGCTGCTAAACCATTAAATATGTTATTGGTTCCATTAACAGTAACAGAAGATGCAGGTGCAATAATTTCATAATTAATTAAACCCGCTCCACCAACAACAGAAAGTGTAACATTAGACGTTTGTGCCGGACATTGAGGAACAGTTGTATTAAAACTAATATCTGTAGGAGGAGTTAAAGGATCTATTGTAATTTCATTAGTTTCTTGAACACAATCTGGATTATTCTTATCTCTATAGCTAGGAGTAAAAGTTCCAGCTGTTAGATTATTAAAAACAGGACTGTCCTGCCAATTTACACCATCAATAGAATACTCAAAAATTCCTGAACCACCAGTTGCATTACCAAAAGTAATTTGTCCATTTTCTAAACAAGTATAATCGTTTGTTAGATTTGCATCAGCTGAAATTTGAACTCCCTCTTCTATAGTTATTATAGTATCAAAATCACAAGTTCTATTACCTTTACTCCCTCTTACAATTACATTATATTCTCCAGGCTCTAAATTATTAAAGTTTGGATTTGCATCAAATTCTTCCCCATCTATGCTATATAATACTTTATAACCATTAGCATTAATTAAATTTACTGTTATTGTTCCGTCATTTGAACCAAAGCATATTTCGTCTGTATGGTCGACAGAAAATTCTACATCAGGTTCTACAATAATGGTTACTCTATTTGAAATGACATAACAATTATTTCTATCTAAAACTATAAACTCATATTGTCCTTGTTCTCCAAGAAATATATCAAAAATATTTCTTGTTTGGTAAGCATCTGCGGGGATGTCATCTACAGAAGCATATAAATCTCCTCCGTTTCCATTTTCATCAATATAACTCCAAATAGCGTAATTATATGGTGTTTTTCCTCCTGTTGCATTCAATAAAATATTTCCTTCTCTACAACTAACATTTTGAGAAACAACAGCGTTAAGCTCCATATTCTCTGGAGCTATAATTGTATAAGGTTCAGAAAAAGTACAGCCATCTTCTGTTGTAACTTCGATAGAATAAGTCCCAGGATCAAGCTCTGCAAATTGATGAAAATTATCATCCGATTGATTTTCATCATCAACAACAGCTCCTGCCTCATCTTTTATCACGTAGGTGTACCATGCTCTTGCGCCACTTACATTAATATCGAACGATCCTTTGGCATTACTACAAGTAGGGTTGTTTACAGTTACATCTACAGCAAATTCTCTTTTGGTAATAACTACATTTTCAAATTTGAACAAACATGGCTCTCTGTCTCCATCTTCTAAATCAATATTTGCCTGACGAATGTATACATTGTAAGTACCTGCAATTTCTACTTCAAAAGAAGTTTCGTCTTGCCATGTAGCCGTGTTTGGATCAAAAACATTAGATGATAAAGCTATAGCATATTCATAACCTTTACCTATACCCGAAATATCTATTCTACCTTTTGTGTCACAAATAATATCCTCTTTTGTAATAGTAGGGTCTACCGAATTTTCGTAAGCTTTAAAGTAAAAACGGTTAAAGCAATTGTTTTGATAACGAACTTCTAAACGATATTCTCCTGGACCTGAAAGTTCGTATTGATCCCCTGTTCCAACATCATTCCAAGTACACGAATTATCCTTTGAAGGGCAATCGTCTTCAATAGAGGCTGCAGAGCAGTTGTCATCTAACTTTTGCCAAACTAAAGCCACTGCATCCGGAAAACTTACATTAAGCATTCGGTCATCATTAGTTCCGCATAAGAAAAATTTTGGCAATAAAGTCCCATCATTCGGACATGTAACTACTTGATCGGCCACAGAAGCAAACGGACTTGTTAAATCATTACTTCTTGGTACAACTGTAATAAACTCATCATAATCTTTACATGGTTCGGTTATTTTCTTTTCAACCTTATAAGTTCCATAATTAGTAGCTGTATACGTTTGTCCTAAAGCTCCATTAACAACTCCTGTTAATGCCCTGTAAGTTCCGTCTGGATTCTGAAAAAACCATTGATACGTATCATAGTTTGCTCCAGCAATTAATTCAATAGAATCTCCACAAATAGCAATTTCTCTTTCGAAATTACACTCATCTAAGTTTGGTAGAAAATTTGTAGATCCAGGTATTCCAAAATTACAAGTATCAAAACCCGATACACTAGGATCGTCTGATATTTCATTATCATTTAATACACCTTGGTATGTTGCATACGCTTGATTTTGAATTATATTGGAACATGCATCCCGTAATTTATCACAATCCTCTTGCACCCGAACATTTATCTTAATGGTATAATCATCTCGTGGAACTTCCACATAAATATCGGGAATGGTAAATATTAATTCGTTCGTTGTAATATCATGTGTGTATGTAATTTGTTGGCCCCCGATAGTAGGTGGCAATTCGGCATTTATAAAATCAACATTAACCGGAAGAATGTCTTTAATAGTAAAATTGGTTCCATCATCATTTCCAATGTTATCAAAACTTAGTGAATATTGAATTTCTTGTCCTAAAGCTACTTCTTGCCCTTGTATATCTTTTCCATCAGTATCAAAAACTCCTTTTGCCAATTGCATATCCGGTTCTATTACTTCAACAGAAAAAGAACTAAAAAAGATATCATATTTATCTCCTGTTGAACTAGCACGAAGGACTGCTCCAGTCTCGTCATTTGGTATAACAGAATTATTAGGATTGTTTATGGTGAATAAATCAACATCCCAACCTAGTGTATTAGTACTGTTTGGTGTTCTTGTTGTAACAAGATTATCTTCAATGGTTATATTACTATTGAAGAAATTATTACTTGGATTAGTGTTGTTACCTAGAGTTGTGAAAGTAGCGTTTCTATTAGCCTTAATGGAAAGTTGGTCTCCAGTAATTCGATTATCTCCTTCTAAAGTAGCAACGGTCATTTTAGCATATACTGGGAATGGTGGCGGAAGCGTTATAAAACCATTATAGGGAATATCAACGCTTTCTCCGCTTTTTACACCTGCATAGCCATCAAATGTTGTGATATACTTTCCAGGTAATGTTGGATTCTCGTACACAACAACCATAGTCCACCCTGCTGAAATACCTCCTCTAATTGAACTACCAGAACTCGCCCTAACATTAGCTACAACATATTCTCCATCAGGATTTGCCATAGTATTAATTATAGAAGTAACATCTTTATAACAAGCGTACGGTCCATAATCACCAAAATCAGAGTCATTATAACCGTCAAATAGCACCTCATCGGCTGTAAGATTTTGGTATGCGCTCCCTGGTATTTTAAATTTTACCTGATTAAAATCGCTCCTGTCACTCTCAGTATACACTGCCGACCAATATAACCCAGCATAAACAATACGGCTACAATTTGGATCGGGCACAGAAAGTACAGCACTACTTGAACTAAATGTAGAACCATCATTATCAATATCGATGTATTGCATATTAAGATCATCATTATAGCTAGAACTACTTCCTGTAGCATTATAAGGAACTTCTGGGTCTCTATTATTAGTATCCCTATTTACTATATTGTTAGCAATAAAGGTAAGTTCTCCCCTTATGTTATTTTGAAATCTAACATCAAAATCATTTTTTACCTGTGCTGATAAAGAGGAAACACATGCAAAGAATATGCATGCGAACAGAATGTACGTATTTAGCGTAAAGTAGTTTTTTTTCATAGTGTTAAGCTTTGGGGACTTGTTACTATTAATTTATTTTATGTATGTTTTTATATAATATGCTATGTACTTTTCATAGGCATGATCCAAATATCATTTTTATAATTAATACTGGCTCGGTATGATTTCATGGCGTTCTGCCAATTATCATATTTGTTTAAGTACACATATTTATAATTATTTTTAGGGTTAATAAAAATATTGGCATCGTAACCTTCTTGTTTTAATTTATCAACATAGTTCCTTGCATTTTTTTCTTCTGAAAATACATTCGCTATAATATAATATCCTTTGCTTTGTGGTTTAACTTTGGATGGTTTTTCTACTACCATCTCATCAGAATAACCTAACTCATCCGACTGAAAAATTCTAGTAACATACCTATCAGTACATTGACTCAATCCATTTTCTAAATAATCAATTTCAGTGTTTATTTCTGAATTATACTTTCGAACTTTATCAGCTTTATTCCGGCTGTTGGAAGCATAGGCTTTATTTGTATTAGATGATGGGATTCCGTTTTTATTGTTGTCAATATTTAAAACCCAAACCGCATCAGAATAAGTTCCATTAAAATTATCTTGTTGTGCCTGTTGCGCTTCTTTTACAGTAGCATATCTTTCTATATAAACATATTTTAAACCGTTCTTTTCAAAGTAATCAGCATCAATTCCTTTACTTTTTAACTCCTCTAAAAATTTATTAAGGTATTCGTCCTTTTTAAATACGTTGGCAATAACGTAAGCTCCATCATCTACATTTGCTAGGTTTGTTGTTGTTGCTGATGCAGTTATTCGTTTATCAGAGCTTACGTTAGTGCTACCAACAGGTTTTGGGGAAACCTCACTGTCTTTAGATTGTGTATTCTTAGCGTAAGATCGTTTATTTGACGTTCCTATATTGTTATAATCATTAGTGTATTTTATTTGAGCTTTCTCATAAGCTTCTTCATCAATTTCTTTCATCATGGCAACGGCACGTGCTTTTACTTCTTGCTCATTCCCTTTTCCTTTATTGTCATTTACATATTTAATAATATATGCAAAGCGCTTATTTACATCATTTTTTCGTGCTTCTTCCATAGAGTCTTGCTTAAACATCATTTCATCAATAATCATGTTATTTTCAGCAACTAACTTACGTAGTCTAGCAATCTCTGCATCTTTATCGGTAATTGTATCTTGTGGGGTTTCGTTTTCTACTAAAAGTAGTTCTTCATCTTCTTCTAAATCTTCAAAAACCCTATTCTCGCTTAAGGTTGGTTGGAAAGAATACGCAAAGTTTATTTCGTGGGTTAGCCCAAAATTAGATACTTGTCCGCTTACCCCTTTTTCCATTGTATAGCCTAACGACAGTCTTTTGGTGATATTAAATCCTAACCCAGCTGCAATTCCATAATAGTCATCATAACCTGTTTGTATCCATCCTAATTTTGGTAAGTCTAATATTAAACTTCCTGATAGATTTAAATCTTCTTCTCCTACTCTTCTAACTCTTGTTAATGCAGTTAGCTTGGCATCTTCCATAATACCAACACCATTTTTAAACCGATTGGTATACATTAAATGACCTGTAAAAGTTTTATCGTTAAAATCGGTTAAAGACTCATTGGTTCTTAAGTTATAATCAAATGCATTCTCGGCATAAATACCAACATCAAAGCTTCCAATAGAAAGATTTATCCCTGGCTGAAAAGAAAGCAAAGAGCCATCTTGTAAATCTGCAATAGTTGGGTCGTCTGGTTGCGACGGATTAATATTGCTTTTATCAACACCGCTATTGTAATAAGACAAGTTGAAACCAAAAGTAAGGTTACTTTTTTCTGATAGTCGGATTCCATATGCGTAATTCGCCATAACTCCAAAATTGGAGATGGTTCCAAAACGTTGGTGATAAACGCTTAATCCTAATCCTGAACGATCACTTATTCTTCCTGAATAACTTCCTAAATACGTTTGATAATTATCTTCAAAGTTTACCCATTGATTTCTATGATAAAGATTGAAATAAGAATAATCTTCGTTAACCGTTGAAAAAGTAGGATTGATTAAAAAACGATTAAACTTTAATGAGTTTTGAGCAGGAATGTCAATAGAAGCCACAGGTGCATCCTCCTGCGCAAAAAGGCAGGTGCTTAATATAAGTAGGATGTATAATAACCTGAGCTTCATTTTTTATTTAATAACTGTTATAGTTCCTTGCTTTAACGTTTCTTTTCCCTTAGTAATTCTGTAATAATAAATTGGAGGTCTACTCCCAGAATATGTTATACTGGATGACTCTGGCCAATTGTTTTGATAATCGTTTGTTGAATATATTGTTGCACCAGACTGCTCATAGATATTAATGGTAATATCTTTTTGATACGCATACGAATTTGGAATAATCCAAAGATCATTAAAGCCATCTCCGTTTGGTGTTATAACATTAGGCACCACATAACTCAATACATGGGTAACTTTTATGGTTTTAGAAAGCTGGCAATCTCCTACCGCAACTAAAACAATGTATTCTCCTTCTTCAGATAAACTTACAGAAGGTCCATTACTTATCAATTCATTTTTAGTATTAAACCATTGGTAAGAATCTCCTCCAGAGGCTGTAACTACTTTAGAATCTCCCTCTGGAATTGCAATTGTTCCTGAAGCATCCAATGTTACTACAGAAGTATCAAAATCGTTTATCACAAATTCATTTGAAGCTACAGAACATCCGTAAGCGGATACTTCCATTTTATAAGTTCCTGAAAGGTTTGTAGTAAATGTTGGTTTAGTTTCTGTAAGTTCAACATTATTTCTAAACCATTTGTATTGGTATTCGCTATTTTTTACTGAAGATGCTATTTCAATCATATTGCCATTTTCACAAGTAACTGTTCCTGTTCCAGAAAGCACTGGTGTTTCAGACAATCCTAATTTTACATTAAATACATTGGATATAATTTCTTTCCCTCCTTCTAAGGAAACCTTTAAAGCATACGCTCCATTCAAGGAAGCCTTAGCAATAGTTATACTTTCTGACGTTTCTCCTGCCAAGTCTTTTTGATTATATACCCATTGGTATTTAGCATTTGTTAAAGCAGATTGAGGAAGTACATAGGGAGTTCCGTCTGAATTTGTAGTTTCAATTTTATCCAGATTTAAAACAGCAGAACTATTACTACAATCTGAATAATTAGCTGCATTGATGGAAGCCGTATAGGCAGATGGCTCTGTAACAGAAATTGCATTTGTAGTTCTACTGGCAGTACAACCATTGCTTTGAGTAACTTTAACGTAATAATCTCCAGCTACAGAAACTACTAATTCCTTAGAAATCTCATTAGCTAATAAAGTTCCATTTCTATACCATTCAAAACTCGGCGATACAGCTGTAGTATTTGCTGTTAATTTAATAGATTGTTGAGGAAGCACTAAAGTTCCATTCGGACTTTCAAGTGATAATTCAAAACCGCCTGCTTCTATCTGTACAGTAGATGTTTTTTCGTTACATCCACCCGGTCTTTCAATTTGCACATAATAATCGCCTGCAAAACCAGGGTCATTACCCTTAACTTCCAGCGTATTACTATTATTTCTAACCAATAATTCGCCATCTTTATACCAAGCATACGTCATGGTTTCATCGGCTAAATCTGTTGTTAGTGTATAGGTTTGATCTTCGCAAAGCGATACTTTCTTGGCTCCTATTAATTCTACTCCGAGAGAATTTTCAATATAAACTTCAACTAAATTTGAAGCGGTAGAAGTAGAACAATAGCTCCCATAATCTATTTCAGCAAAATAAATTCCTGGCTCAGAAACTTCAATTGAAGGGCCGTTTTCTCCGGGAATCAAGGCCATGTCTTTGTACCAATTGTATGCTTCTTGGTTAGGATAATTATCCACCTCTAAATAAACGGTGGTAGCTTCACAGACGGAAGCTTCTTCAAAATTATTAACCACTAGAGGTTCTTGAACTGTAAGGTAATAAGCACCAAAAGGATCGCTTGAAGGACTTGTTTTAGCTGGATTCGTGCTACGAACACGTACTTTGTAATTTTCGCCATGCACAGTCTCGGGCATTTCAAATTCAATAGTAAAGTCGAATACTGTATTTTTATCTGTTAAGGTTGCTAGTGTAGTTGGGGTAGAAAAACTGCCGTTGGCATTGGAAAGCTCTAGAATAAACTCATTGTTGGATGCTACGATAGGCGTAGGATCCCACTTAAATTGTGCGGAAAAACTATTGAAGCCTTTGGAAGCACACGCATCTGAAAAACCTAAAACAGGCTTTTTTAAATCTTGTGCTTGCATACTAGAAGCCCCTAGAAGGAGCGAAAGTAGACAAAGACGAATAGATTTTTTGGGTAAAGTTCTATTCATTCGTTCATGTTTTAATTTGGGCAATCACAAAGTAACAACTTTCTATAATAGAAAACCAAAGTTATAAGATTTTTTCAACACTTTTTTGCTTTTGTGGTGAAATGAGGTTTTTTATATGCCAACTATGCTTTTCATAAAGTTATTCACAATTTCAGATCAAAACATACTAATCGGTTTATGGCATAAAAACAATAAACACGGTGTTTTTTAAACATTTTGATACTTTTAGGGTTTGAAGGAAAATTAAGCTCAAATTTGTTAATAACTCAAAAATGAAGGAGGTGAAAATCGAAAAAAGGAAATGATTTTCCACACAAAAACTATCTTCTTGATAGAAGAAAATGATTCTTTAACCGAAAAATTATCATTTAGAACGAAGTTCGAACATTTAAATAGAGAATAACATTCTAATTCACTCTAAAAATTACGTAATTTTGCGGGCATAAGTTTTTATAAAATGGCAGAAGAAGAAAAATCATTAAATTTTATCGAACATATTATTGAAGACGATTTAAAAGAAGGCTTCGATAAGGAAAAACTACGTTTTCGTTTTCCTCCAGAACCAAACGGTTATTTGCATATTGGTCATGCAAGTTCTATTTGTTTAAATTTTGGACTTGGCGAAAAATACGATGCTCCTGTAAATCTTAGATTTGACGATACAAATCCAGCTAAAGAAGAGCAAGAATATGTGGATGCCATTAAGCGAGATGTAGAATGGCTAGGTTATAAATGGAGTGAAGTGCGCTATGCGTCAGATTATTTCCAACAACTATTTGATTGGGCTGTAGAGTTTATCAAAAACGGAAAAGCCTATGTTGACAGTCAGACTTCAGAAGAAATTGCAGCTCAAAAAGGAACTCCTACTACCCCAGGAACAGATAGTCCATACAGAAATCGTTCAGTAGAAGAAAATCTTGACCTTTTTCAACGCATGAAAAATGGAGAATTTGAATCTGGAACCCACGTATTACGTGCTAAAATAGATATGAGTTCTTCTAATATGCTTATGCGAGACCCTATAATGTATCGTATTCTTCATAAGGCTCACCACAGAACTAATACCGATTGGTGTATTTATCCAATGTACGATTGGACACATGGCGAGAGTGATTATATTGAACAAGTTTCTCATTCATTTTGTACACTAGAATTTGCTATGCACCGAGAATTGTACAATTGGTTTTTAGAGCAAGTTAGCAATCCTAACCAAGTGCAGCCTAAACAACGCGAATTTGCGAGACGAAATTTGAGTCACACTATAGTAAGCAAGCGTAAACTGCTTAGATTGGTAGAAGAAGGTATTGTAAATGGATGGGATGATCCAAGAATGCCAACAATTTCTGGCCTTAGAAGAAGAGGTTATACTCCTGAATCTATTAAGAATTTTGTCAAAACAATTGGAATTGCAAAAAGAGAAAACTTAATTGATGTTTCTTTATTAGAATTCCACGCTCGTGAAGATCTAAATAAAAAAGCGCCACGAATAATGGCAGTTTTAGACCCTTTAAAAGTAGTTATAACCAATTATCCTGAAAATACCGATGAGTATGTAGACTCTGAAAATAATCCTGAGGATGAAGTTCTTACCTACAGAAAAGTACCTTTTTCAAGAGAAATATATATAGAAAAGGAAGATTTTAGAGAAGAAGCTAACAGAAAATTCTTCCGCTTGAAATTAGGAGGGGAAGTTCGATTAAAAAATGCCTACATCATTAAAGCTGAAAAAGCAATTAAGGATGAAGATGGTAATATAATTGAAGTTCATTGTACTTACGACCCACTAAGTAAAAGTGGTAGTGGCACCGAAGAAAGTATGCGTAAAGTAAAAGGTACACTACACTGGGTTTCTATTAAAGATGCTAAAGAAGTAGAAGTTAGAGAATACGACCGTTTGTTTACAGAAGCAGAACCAGACAGACATGAAGGAAAAGATTTCTTAGAGTTTGTAAACCCAGATTCTTTAAGAGTTATAAAAGGATATGTAGAACCAAGTGTGGAAGAAGCCAAAATAGGCGACCATTTTCAATTCCAACGCATTGGGTATTTTAATGTTGACCCAGATTCTACCAACGAAAAATTAGTATTTAATAAAACTGTAGGACTTCGAGACAGTTGGGCCAAGATTGATAAATCATAAAAGAATAATAAATTCTATATTTAAAAGCACTTTTCTCAAAGTGCTTTTTTTATTTCTTTAACATAGAGTGTTAATAATAGGCTAATTACGACGTTTTATTCGTAAAATTCTCTCATTTTATGTATCTTAGGTACTATCAATTAACACACAACATATATTAATTCAAAAAAAATAAAACTATGTCAAGCAACACAGGAAATACATTATTAGCATTATTAACAGGAGCAGCAATTGGAGCAGGAATAGGTATTTTATATGCTCCAGAAAAAGGAGATGTTACTAGAAAAAAAATTCAGAAAAATGCTAAAAAAACTCAGAAAGAGTTAGAAAAGCAATTAAAAAAAACAACGTCTCAATTAAGCACTAAAGCGGATAAAGCTAGAGTAGATTTTGAATCTAAACTTGAAGACACTTTATCTTCTATGAGTTACAAAGCCGATGATATTTTAGTAGCTTTAGAAGCTAAATTAGAAGAGTTAAGAGAAAAAAATGCTAAACTTCAAAAAGACGGGATTGTAAATAAAATTGAATCGAAAGTAGCAAAAGCAACTAAATAGACTCCATATATGTCTTTAAACAATATTTCTGAAAACGCTGAAAATCTTCATAAAAGTGCTCAAGAATATATTGAGCATAATTACGATTACTACAGACTTAGCGCTTTTAAAAAGATAACTAAAGGAACTACTTCAATGATTATGTTTATAATCATTGGAGCTGTTCTTTTTGGAGCTATGTTATTACTAACATTTGCAATAGCCTTATTTATAGGAGCTTGGTTAGATAATTTAGGGCTCGGATTTTTAATTCTTGGAGCATTCTATATTATAATTGCCCTCATAATTTATTATGGCTTCAGAAAAACAATCGAGAGAAAAGTATTGGTAAAAGCTTCGAAAGATTTTTTTGATGGCGATTAATATTATATAAATGAGCCTTGAAGAATTAGACCTAGCTATGAGGCATTAAAACAATAAAAGTAAACATATGAAAGTTTATACTTCATTTGAAGAAATAGATAAAGACCTAAAAGTATTACGGTTACAAAAAGATATTTCCAAGGAAGAGATAAAGCTGAATTTTGAAGGCTTAAAAGAAGACCTTGGATTTCTAAATGTAGTTGGTAGAACTGCAGGATTTATCTTAAAAAGAGCCCTAGCCTTAAAAGTTGTAAAAAAAATATTTGGCTAAAAAATAACTTCCATGCATAGAAAATGTAGTCACTGGAAGAAAAAAGCGTTGTTGGAATTGAATTCCAACAACGCTTTTTATATTTTAATAGACTCTTGTAAACTCTGCTTTAATTCTTCCTGTTTTTAAGCTGAAAAAATTTTGTTGTAAACAAGACTGCAAACCCAACCCATATAAGTCTGTATAACCAAATATTAATTTCTTGACCAATAAAAGTAGGCGATTCCATTTCACCAAAAAAACTGTAAGCAATATTTCCAATAGCTAAAATGCTTAAAAAAATGTAAATTATTTTATTGAACATCATGCTTTAGTCTACTTATTATTCTTTCTATCTTGCTCCTCTCGCTGGCGTTTCATAGCTTCTCCAATTTGATTACTTGCAGTAAACGAGGCTACCATATTGTTTAGCATATCACTCCCCGCTTGTGGAGAATTTGGAAGTAAAATTAAATTACTATTAGTTTCTTCACCTATAGATTGAAGCGTATCATAATGTTGAGTAACCACAATTAAAGCAGAAGCTTCTTGAGAGTTAATTCCAACTTTATTTAAAACTTCAACAGACTCTTCAAGACCACGTGCTATTTCTCTTCGTTGATCTGCAATACCTTGTCCTTGTAGCCTTTTGCTTTCAGCCTCAGCCTTCGCTTTTTCAACAATAAGTATTCTAGCGGCATCTCCTTCAAACTGAGCAGCAATTTTCTCGCGCTCTGACGCATTAATTCGGTTCATAGCTGCTTTTACTTGCGCATCAGGATCAATGTCCGTTACAAGCGTTTTAATAATGTCATAACCATAATCTAGCATAGCATCTTGTAATTCTTCTTTTACAGCAATAGCAATATCGTCTTTCTTAACAAAAACATCATCTAATTTCATCTTAGGAACTTCTGCGCGTACTACATCAAAAACATAAGATGTTATTTGTTCGTGCGGATATTCTAATTGATAAAACGCTTCATAAATTTTATTTTTCAGCACTAAAAACTGAACTGATATTTTTAGCTTTACAAAAACATCATCCAAAGTTTTGGTTTCTACAATAACATCTAACTGCTGAATTTTTAAACTTAAACGCCCAGCAATTTTATCTACTAATGGAATTTTTAAATGAAGTCCGGAGTTTCGAATGCTATGAAATTTACCAAAACGCTCAATGGTTACGGCTGTTTGTTGTTTTACAACGAAAAAGGAACTAAAAAGAATAATAATTCCGAAGAAAAAAATAGGTATTAGAAAAATCATAATTATAAATATTTGTAAATGATTGACGTTGGTAAATTACGAATAATTAAAGAATTGTAAATAAAATATTAGAAAATAATTGATATCTAATAAAGGATACACATTAATGAAAAAACAAACCCCGAAGTTGTTATACAACTTCGGGGTTTAGTATGGTTAAAAAAGAAGTAATTATCCTAAAACTTCAACAGCTTTTTGGAGTCGGTTTACGGTTTCTTCTTTTCCAATAAGTTCTATAATATCAAAAACATGAGGTCCTTTCATTTCTCCAACCAAGGCTAAACGTAAGGGTGGCATTACTTGTCCGAAGCCAAGTTCTTTGTCGGAAATCCATTGTTTTACTACTGCCTCTATATTTTTAGAAGAAAATTCGCCTATTTCATTAATCACAGGAACAAGTTCATTTATATACTCATTAGTATTTTCTTTCCATTGCTTTTTACTAGCTTTAGCGTCATAAGTAGATGGAGCAGTAAAGAAAAAGCTACTCAGTTCCCAAAATTCAGAAACAAAACTAGCACGCTCTTTTATAAGTGAAACTACTTTTTCTACATAATCCACTTCCACATTAATTCCTTGAGCTACCAGCATTGGCATATAACGTGCAGCCAATTCCTTATCTTCTTTTTGTTGAAGATATTGGTGATTATACCATTTGGTTTTATCAGGATCAAAACGAGCTCCAGCTTTATGTACTTTTTCTAATTCGAAGGCATTTATTAATTCATCTAAATTAAAAATCTCTTGTTCAGTCCCTGGATTCCATCCTAAAAACGCTAAGAAATTAATCACTGCATCATTAAAATATCCATCTTCTTTGTATCCACGTGAAACATCTCCTGTTGTAGGATCTTTCCATTCTAAAGGAAAAACAGGGAATCCTAATTTATCACCATCCCGTTTACTTAATTTTCCTTTTCCTGTTGGTTTTAAAATAAGTGGTAAATGTGCAAATTCAGGAGCTTGCCATTCAAAAGCACGATAAAGCAGCACATGTAATGCCATTGAAGGAAGCCATTCTTCACCACGAATAACATGGGTAATTTCCATTAAATGGTCGTCTACAATATTTGCTAAATGATAGGTTGGCATTCCATCGCTTTTAAACAACACCTTATCATCTAAAATATTAGTGTCAATTTCAATAGCTCCGCGGATAATATCTTTTAAATGAAGTTTTTCATCTTGAGGAGATTTAAAACGAATAACATAATCTTCTCCAGCATTTATCTTTTTCTGAACTTCATCAGTAGAAAGCGATAAAGAATTTTTTAATTTTAAACGATTGTGCCAATTATAAATAAAGGTTTTCCCTTTTTCTTCATGGTCTTTGCGGTGCTCATCTAATTCCTCGGCTGTATCAAAAGCATAATATGCCCAACCATTATTAATTAATGTATCAGCATAGTTTTTGTATAAATCCTTACGTTCACTTTGACGAAAAGGACCGTATTTTTTTTGTATTTCTTCGGAAGAACTGGGTCCTTGATCATAAGGAATATTCAACCATTTTAAAGCAGCTACAATATATTCTTCAGCACCTTCTACATATCTATTTTGGTCGGTATCTTCAATACGTAAAAGAAAATCTCCTCCATGTTTTTTTGCAAATAAATAGTTAAATAAAGCAGTTCTAACTCCACCAATATGTAGTGGACCTGTTGGACTAGGCGCAAAACGCACACGTACTTTTGTACTCATCATTTAAATTTTTGGCAAAGATACTTTATTTGGATTGAGTTACGAAGTTATGGATAGGAAGTTAAAAAGGAAAATAGCTAAAAGAACAATTTTGGTATAAATTTTATGTGTAATCAAAAAATGAATTGATTACACGCTACTTAAAAGAAGTTAATAAAATAAATATAGCCAGCTTATTTAGCAATTCTATGATAGATTTTAAGAACAACTTGAAACACAAAAAATGCAATAAACCCTACAACCAAACCAGCAAGAAAATCTTTTAACATACTTGGCATCCATGGAAATAGATGATGCATAAATTCAATATGATTAAAAATTCCTCCCGCAACCAACAACAAAGCAATAGTTCCAATAACACTCAAAGCCTGAATAACTTTAGGTAAGGCATTTACTAATAACTGACCAATTTTATGCAAAAAACTTTTCTCACTTTTACTTTTAGCAATTAGTTTATAGCCTGCTTCATCCATTCTTACAATGAGCGCTACAATTCCGTAAACTCCTACAGTTGCAATAAGCGCAATAATACTAACTACAATAATTTGATTCCATATTTCTTGACCAACAACGGTTCCGAGCGCTATAATTACAATTTCCACAGAAAGAATAAAATCGGTTATAATGGCCGATTTAATACGTTCTTTTTCGATTGCTAAAATTTCTTCTTTTGTTTGCACTTCTTTTAATTCTTCAGCTTTAGAATTATGGTGTGGTACAAAAAAATGATATATTTTTTCGGCACCCTCAAAGGCTAAGTATATCCCTCCTATTATTAAAATAATATTAATAGCCCATGGTAAAAAAGCACTTAAAAGAAAAGCAACCGGGAGAATAATCAATTTATTAATTAAAGATCCTTTAGAAATTGCCCATAATACAGGAATTTCTCTAGATGAAGCAAAACCAGAGGCTTTTTCGGCATTAACAGCTAAATCGTCTCCTAAAATTCCAGCTGTTTTTTTTGCAGCTACTTTGCTCATTGCAGCTACATCATCCATAAGCGTAGCAATATCGTCTAGAATTGCAAAAATCCCTGAAGCCATATTTTGTATAATTAAAATTCTGTATAAAAATAGCAGAATATTTATATGAAAACCAAACATGTACAGCGATTTAATATAAAAACGTGAGTTCGATATAAATCTAAATATAGAATAGGATTAACTATTTTCTTTTCAATTACTTAAACCTAATTTCATTTTTGTCTTGATACAAAAACGAAACAAAAAAGTCAAAACTGATTTAAAAAGTATTGAAAATCTACAGAAACAGCTTCAAAGAAAAATTAAAATCAGTTAAAATAACCCTATTTTCTAACTCGTTTAAAATTCATAATTTACATTAAAATATTAGAAGTTGCTTTTGTTAATTTCGACTAACATAAAAAATACTTGAATATCCCAATTGTAACGAATGAATGCACTAGAGAACATAAAACAAAAATTAGAAGGTTTTTTACGTAAATATTATGTGAATGAACTGATAAAAGGGACTTTTTTGTTTATTGGAATTGGATTATTATATTTTATATTAACGGTTTTATTAGAATATTTTATTTGGTTTGGTACTGCTGGTCGTCTTATTTTATTTTGGCTTTTTATAACTATAGAAACCATATTATTTCTAAAATTTATTGTGAGTCCGTTATTATATCTTTTCAAAATTAGAAAAGGGATCGATTATAAAACAGCTTCTTCAATTATTGGAAATCATTTTCCAGAGGTTAACGACAAGCTTTTAAATGTTTTACAACTTTCGGAAAATGCGGAAAAATCCGATTTACTCCTTGCTAGTATTGAACAGAAAAGTGGAACTCTTACTCCCATTCCCTTTCAAACTGCAATAAACTATAAAGCAAATTTAAAATATGTATGGTATGCATTAGCTCCAATATTTTTTATACTGATTGTTATAATTATTGGAAAAAGCAACTTGTTTACAGAGAGTTATAAAAGAGTTATAGATTATAAAACGGCATATACACCTCCAGCTCCTTTTCAGTTTTTTATTTTAAATGATTCTTTACAAGCTATTGAAGGACAGAGTTATACATTAAAAGTAAATACTGCAGGAAAATATATCCCTGAGAATGTACAGATTAACGTTGATGGAAATTTATTTTTTATGCAACAAAAAACAATAGGAACATTTGAGTATGAATTTTCTCAACCTAAAAAAGACATTAAATTTAATCTTACGGCAAATAATGTTTCATCTCATCAATATAGTTTAGAGGTAATTTCAACGCCTTCATTAGTTTCTTTTGAAATGCTATTAGAATATCCAAAGTATACAGGAAAAAAATCTGAAATCTTAAAAAGCACTGGAAATGCAACAATTCCCGAAGGAACAGCTATAAAATGGCTGCTTAAAACTACCAAAACAGATGCAGTTTCGTTACAACTTAAAGACACTGTTCTTAATTTCAACAAAAATGAAAATCAGTTTGAATTATCTAAAAATATATATTCAAATCTTAATTATACCATTTCTACCAGTAATAAGAATTTAAAGAATTATGAAAACTTAGGCTATTCAATTTCTGTTATAAAAGATCAATACCCAGAGATTAAAGTAGAAGAAAAAGTAGATAGTTTACATAATGAAAAAAGAATTTATATAGGTCAGATTTCAGATGATTATGGCTTACAAAAATTAAATCTAGTCTATTATCCACAAGGAACAGATAGTATAAATAAGCTAGCAATACCTACTAAAAATGGAAGTTACGACAGATTTGCATACATATTTCCAGAAAATTTAAATTTAAATGCCGGAACTACCTACAAGTTTTATTTTGAAGTAATAGATAATGACGCAATTAATGGTGGAAAGAAAGCTAAAAGTAATGTTTATGGATATCGAAAGCTTACAAATTCAGAATTAAAAAACCAACAGTTAAAAAAGCAACAAGAGAATATCCAGGAAATGGAGAATTCTTTAAACCAAATAGAATCTCAAGAAAAACAATTAGATAAAATTAGCGAAACAAATAAACAAAAAAACCAACTGAACTATAATGATAAAAAGAAAATAGCTAATTATTTAGAAAGACAACAGCAGCAAGATCAAATGATGAAGAGATACCATGAGGAACTACAACAAAATTTAGAAGAATTTCAAAAGGGAAATAAAGAAAAATCTGAACTGAATAAATTATTGCAAGAACGCTTAGAGCGACAGCAAAAAGAGATGGAAAAAAATGAAAAGCTGATGGAACAATTGAAGGAAATTTCTCATAAAATTAATAAAGAAGAGTTGTCTAAGCGATTGGAACAAATGGCTAAGCAGCAGAAAAAAGATAGCAGAAATTTAGAACAGTTATTAGAACTAACCAAAAGGTATTATACTACTGCTAAAGCTGAGAAAATTAAAAAAGATTTAGAAGATCTTGCTAAGAAACAACGTGATTTATCTAATGAAACAGAAGAAGAAAATAGTGTTGATAAACAAGAACAATTAAATACTGATTTTGAAAATATTCAGGAAGAAATAAAGGATTTAAAAGAGCAAAATGAAAAGCTTGAGAAACCCATGGAGCTTGGAACAGATACAAAAAAAGAGGAAGAAATTAAAGCTACACAAAAAGAAGCAACAGAAAAATTAGAAGAAAAATCTACTGATAATTCTGAAGACAATAAATCTGAAAATCAAGCTAAGCAAAAACAACAAAAGGCAGCCAAGAAAATTGAGGAACTGGCAAAACAAATGGGAAGTATGATGCAAGCAGGGAGTGAGGAAGGAATGATTGAAGATATGGAATCATTGCGTCAAATTTTAGATAATCTATTAGTGTTTTCTTTTGATCAGGAAGAGATTATGAAACGTATTCAAAACTACAATGAACAAAATTCAAACCTATCGGTATATTTAAGAAAGCAAAATGAATTACGTACCCTCTTTGAACATGTAGATGATAGTTTATTTGCCCTGTCTTTGAGGCAACCAAAAATATCAGAAAAAATAAATGAAAACATTGAGAGCATCTATTATAACATTGATAGAACATTAGAGCAATTTGCCGAAAATCAATATTATCAAGGAATTTCTCATCAGCAATATACCTTAACTGCAACAAACGAATTAGCAGATTTTTTAAGTGATGTTTTGAATAATATGCAACAAAGTATGGCTTCTGGTCAATCTGGAGGTAGTGGTAAAAGTTTTCAATTACCAGATATTATTCAGTCGCAAGAAGAATTAAATAAACAAATGCAGCAAGGCTTGGAAAAGGGAAAAGAAGGACAAAAACCTTCTGAGGGAAATGAAGGAGAAGAACAAAATGGAGATAAAAAAGGAATGAAAAAAGGAGAAGGTTTAGGAAATGAAAAGATGTCTGGAGAAGTTTTTGAAATTTATAAGCAGCAACAAGAATTAAGAAATGAATTAGAAAAACAACTAGAAAATATAAACGGTGCTGGTGAGAAACAACATGCTAAAAAATTAGCAAACGAAATGGAGCAGATAGAAAACAATTTGTTAGAAAAAGGTTTTAATGAAGCTACTCAACAAAAAATGTTACAATTACAGCATCAATTATTAAAGTTGGAAGATGCTACATTAAAACAAGGACAAAAAGAAGAAAGGGAAAGTAATACAAATACTAAGGAATTTGAAAATTCTTCTACAAATAATTTACCTGAAATACAACAATATTTTAATGAAGTTGAAATATTAAATAGACAAGCCTTACCTTTGCGGCAAAATTACAAGCAAAAAGTAAACGCTTATTTTAGAAAGGATGATTAGTTTTAATTACGAGACCGAATTTAAGATTGAAAACGAGAAAAGTTTTGAGGATTGGATACTTAAAACTATCAAATCTGAAGGCAAAGAATTAGGTGAAATAAACTATATATTTTGTGATGATGAATACTTGCATAAAATTAATGTTGACTATTTGAATCACGATACGCTGACAGATATTATCAGTTTTGATTATTCGGATGCGCATACAATAGCTGGAGATATTTTTATTTCTGTTGAAAGGGTTAAAGAAAATGCCGACGAATATAGCGTAAGTTTTGACACAGAATTAAAAAGGGTTATGGCACATGGTATTCTTCATTACTGTGGATATAAAGACAAAACCGAAGAAGATACAAAAATAATGCGTACAAAAGAAGAGGAAAAAATAGCATTATTTAAATAGACTACAAGAACAAACACTGAAATAGCGGGGGCTAACAAAGCTGTTTCACGTGGAACGAATAAAAACCTCTTAGCAAATAAAGAGGAGTTCAAAATAACAATTTAGACGGAAGCGTCAATAAACCAACCCCATACGTGGGATTAATTTAGAAATTCATTTTTATGTTTGATAAAGAATATGATGTTATAGTTGTAGGTGGTGGACATGCAGGTTCTGAAGCAGCAGCTTCTGCGGCAAATATGGGTTCTTCTACCCTACTTATTACAATGAATTTACAAAACATTGCACAAATGTCTTGCAACCCAGCTATGGGAGGAATTGCAAAAGGACAAATAGTTAGAGAGATAGATGCAATGGGAGGTTATTCTGGAATTGTAAGTGATAAAACTGCCATACAATTTAAAATGCTCAATAAATCTAAAGGGCCAGCAATGTGGTCTCCAAGAGTTCAAAGTGATAGAATGCGTTTTGCAGAAGAATGGAGATTAATGCTGGAAAGAACCAAAAATTTAGATTTCTATCAGGAAATGGTTGCTGGTTTAATTATAGAAAACGGAAAAATTAAAGGCGTACGAACTTCTCTAGGAATAGAAGTTAAATGTAAATCTGTTGTGCTAACTAATGGTACTTTTTTAAATGGATTAATTCATATTGGTGAAAAACAATTTGGAGGAGGACGTGCAGGTGAAAGAGCAGCAACTGGAATTACAGAAGATTTAATTAATTGCGGTTTTGAAGCTGGAAGAATGAAAACAGGAACACCACCTAGAGTGGATGGAAGATCGTTAGATTTTAGTAAAATGACGGTACAACCTGGAGATGAAAAACCTGAAAAATTTTCTTATTCTGATGAGACAAAACCTTTGACACATCAACGAGATTGTCATATGTCTTATACGAGTAATGAAGTTCATGATTTATTAAGAGAAGGTTTTGATAGATCTCCAATGTTTAACGGAAGAATTAAAAGTATTGGACCACGTTATTGTCCATCAATAGAAGATAAAATAAATCGTTTTGCAGATAAAGACAGGCATCAACTTTTTGTAGAGCCAGAAGGGTGGGATACGGTTGAATATTATATAAACGGATTTTCAACTTCCCTACCAGAGGATGTACAATTTAAAGCATTGAGATCTGTTGCTGGATTTGAAAATGTAAAGTTTTTTAGACCCGGCTATGCGATAGAATACGATTACTTCCCTCCTACGCAATTGAAACATACTTTAGAAACCAAATTGGTTGAAGGTTTATATTTTGCAGGACAAATAAATGGAACTACTGGATATGAAGAAGCAGCTTCTCAAGGATTAATGGCAGGAATAAATGCAAGTTTAAAAGTACAAGAAAGAGACCCATTTATACTAAATAGAGATGAGGCTTATATTGGAGTTTTAATAGATGATTTAATAACAAAGGGTACTGAAGAGCCATACAGAATGTTTACTTCTAGAGCAGAATACAGAACTTTATTAAGACAGGATAATGCAGATTTACGTTTAACTCCTAGAAGTTTTGAAATAGGTTTAGCTTCTGAAAAGCAACTGAGACGTATGGAAGAAAAGGAAAAATTATCTGAAGGTTTTGTAAATTTCTTTAAAGAAACGAGTGTAAAACCAGAAGTAATAAATCCTATTCTGGAAGAAGTAGCATCTTCCCCGATGAAGCAATCTGATAAAATGTTTAAGATATTTGCGAGACCAAATGTTACTTTAGATTTGATGAGAAAGGTTGAAGATGTTGACACTTATATTAAAGAAAACAATTTAGATCAAGAAGTGTTAGATCAAACCGAAATACAAGTTAAATACTCAGGTTATATTGAAAAGGAAAAAAATAATGCAAGTAAATTAAATAGACTTGAAGACATAAAAATTCCAGAAAATTTTGATTATAGTAAGCTAAAATCTTTATCATTTGAGGCTAAAGAAAAGCTAAAGAAAATTAAGCCAAGAACTTTATCTCAAGCATCAAGAATAAGTGGAGTTTCTCCAAGCGACATAAGTGTGATGTTAGTTTATATGGGGAGATAATTTTAAATCTGAAAATATATTTACAAAAGGGTTCCACGTGGAACCCTTTTTATTTGATTAATATTTATACCTTAATTATTACTCTAAATCAATAAATAGTATCTTGCACATGTTTAATTTATATGAGCAATTCCTTGGAAAATAAAATTCATCTAAGAGCAAAAGATAGCTTAGTTTCAAATGAAGAATTTGAAATTATAGCAACTAAAATTGAAGGACTATTAAAAACATCCCCTACTCCTTCTGAAGATAAAATTGGAAATTATTACCAAAGTGAAAATTATATTTCACATACAGATTCTACAAAAACTTTTATTGATAAACTATATCAAATAATAAAATCATACTCATTAAAAAGGAAAAATAAATTATTCAAAAAATACAATCCAACAGCTAAAACATTATTAGATATTGGAAGCGGAACAGGTGATTTAATTTTTTATTGCAATAAATATTTTGATTGCTATGGTACAGAACCTAATAAAAATGCAAGAGAATTATCATTAAAAAAAGGCAATAAAGTAGTTGAAAAAATAGAAGAATTACCAGTAAAAAAATTTGATATTATTTCCATGTGGCATGTATTAGAACATGTACATGACTTGGAAATACAATTAAAAAAAATACATGAAATGCTAAATGAAAATGGAATTGCCATAATTGCAGTTCCAAACTATAAATCTTATGATGCGGAACATTATAAAGAGGCATGGGCTGCTTATGATGTACCAAGACATATATGGCATTTTAATAAACATTCAATGAAAACAATATTAAAAGAGAATAATTTATTTGTAGTAAAAATCTTACCTTTAATTTTTGATTCTTTTTATGTAAGTATGCTTTCAGAAAAAATAAAAACAGGCAATACAAATTTTATAAAAGCGCTTAGAATTGGTTTAGAATCAAATGTGAAGGCAAAATCCACTGGTGAATATTCTTCTCTTATATATATAGCCAAAAAACAGTAAAAAAATTATTTTAAGCGTTTTCATGCCTGTTTAGAATACTAACTAATATAATTACATTAAAATAATATAATTATGGCTTAAAACGACTTATAAGAAGCCATTTTTAATAAGATATAACTATTATAAAACAAAAAAATATAAGTAATTACTATTTATTAATATCAGAACAGAAAAAAGGGGAAAATCCATTTACTTTCCTATTTTTGTTCGGAACAAATTTTTAGACCAAAAAATGAAAAAAATTATTTTAATCGCAGTTGTTGCTTTAGCAACAATATCATGTCAACAAAATAAAATAGCTTTTGTAGATAATACAAAATTGATAAATGAGTATCAGGAGAAAATTGACATCGAAGCTAAATACAAAACCAAAATTGAATCTTTTGATAAAAGAGCAGATAGTATAGGTAAAGTTTTTCAAGCAGAAGTTCAAGCTTTCCAAACAGAAGCAGAGAAATTAGCTCAAAGTGTTGCCCAAGAAAAATACAATGCACTTATGCAAAAAAGACAAACTATGGGACAGCAACTTCAAATGGAAGAGCAAAAACTTTCCCAAGAGAGTCAGCAAGAAATTGATAGCTTAATCAAAAAAGTAAGATCTTTTGTAAAAGACTATAGTAAAGAAAAAGGATACACCTTTGTTTTAGGTTCTAATGATGCAGGAAGTGTATTATACGGAGAAGAATCTAAAGATATTACCAATGATGTTTTAAAAGCTATCAACGACGATTATAAGTCAGAATAATTGTAGTTAAACAATATTTGGCACAACAAAAAGTTAAGACGCTTCTAAGAAGCGTCTTTTTTTGTATCTTCAATTGAGCTATCAATAAAATTAAATTCTTGAAGAAGAAGTATATAAAAATAATCTTCCTAGTTGTTACTGTCTTGGCAACCCTCATTATAGTAGCCAATTTACTGATTACAAATTTTATTGAAAAGAGAATAGCTCAAAACAATTCTGATTATTCATTTGAAATAACAGATGTGAATACTAACATCTTAACAAGAACTGTAACTTTAAAAAATGTTATAATTCATTCAAAATCGAAAGATTCAGCATCTATTAAAAAAGTAGAAATTTCTGGAATATCAATTAATAATCTTTTCAGCAAAAATAATTTTGAAATAGAAAAAATATATGTTGAAAATGGTGACGGGTATTTTAGTAAGAAAAATTCAGCTAAAAAAAATAATGAACAGAAGAACTTCAAAATAAAGATTAACGAAATTGAAGTAAAAAATACCAATCTAAGTTATAATACAGCAGTAGAAAAAGAACCTATAAAAGTGGAAAATATAGGCGTAATTTTAAATGAAGTGATTATAAATACAAACCATAATCTTAAACAAGTTTTTAAATATGAAAAAATCCTATTAACTGCAGAGAATATAGAACTACCAATAAACAATCATTTAAATTTCAAGATAGGCAAAATAAAGGCAGATAAACAGTATATAAAAGCTAGCAACGTAGGTATAAAGACGCTATATTCAAAAAAGGAACTACAAAAGCATGTAACAGTACAAACAGACTGGATTAACCTAGATATTGATTCCATCTTAATAGATAAATACCAACATAATACATATAGAGATAGTGCTTTATATGAGGCTAATAATTTAAAAATATATAAAGGAAATATAGAAATATATAAGAATAAATTACTCCCAGAACCTACAAAATACAAACCTTTATATAGTAAAGCACTTAGAAATTTACCATTTAAACTAAATATTGAGCATTTAGAAATTATAAACAGTAGGATAAAATATGCTGAAAGAGTAAAAAATTACGAGGAGCCTGGAAATATAGTATTTACAGAAGTGAATAGTACCATTGAAAATATAAATTCCATGGAAGGAAATGGTGAAACAAAAATCGAAATAAATTCCAAATTTATGGATAATGCAGATTTTAAATTATTATGGAATTTTAATATTAATAACAAAGCTGACTTCTTTACACTACATGGAAATATGAAAAATTTAAGTGCACATCAGATAAATGATTTTGTGGAGCCAAACATGAATGTAGAAACAAGCGGGGAAATAAAAAGCATTGTTTTTAATGTAAATGCAAATGAAAATGTTGCAAATGGATCCTTTGAATTAAAATATGATGATTTTAAAATAACTATTAAAAAGAAAAACAAAAATGTAGTTAATAAATTCTTTACAAACGTTGCTAATCTTTTTATGAAGAATGATAAAAATGATAATAAAAAAGTAGAAATAAAAGTAGAAAGAGATAAGCAAAAATCGTTTTTTAATTATTTCTGGTTATGTGTACGTGAAGGAACATTACAAACTGTATTGTAATAAATTTAATAGTAATCTACGAGTAAATATATAAGACCTCTACACTACTCCCCATCTGTAAGACAGTTTAAATATATATCTAATTATTTATGATGCTATTCTTTTTGTATTATAAATTTGATCAGGTGGTACTTTTCCTATTTCAGTATGCCTTCTTTTGGTGTTATAGAATTCAATATA